>JACNKY010000070.1 GCA_014381795.1 Pseudomonadota bacterium
GTGACTTAAAGAGGCTTTGCAGCATATTGTTGTAGAGTACAAGCAAATTTGCGAGGCGTCCTTTTTCCTCCGGAATCTTCAACTTGTCCTTTAAATCAAACTGCATTTGCTTCAACAGTTCATTGCGCCGCAGATCAGGTTCGGAATCCCGTATCCGCACATAAAATCGTGCTTCATTGTTTTCAACAGAAACATAAGGATCCATAATTATTTTACGAAAGTGCTCCGGAAGTTCGTTATAAAGCAGAGCGAGCATAAAATCATCCAGCGGTTTTCCAGAATTAAGGGTTTTTCCGATTTTCAACATTGTCCCAAGGGAGAGCACTTTTCCGGTCTGCTGCAAGCCATCCAGATATTCGTGAATTTCTTCGATGCGCTCCATTTTTTCCGCAGTAAACCAGTATTGAGCTTCGTTCGCAGTTTCTTCAAATTCATCTTCAAAAGAATCAAACTCTTCCTCATCTTCAACTACTGCCTGTGCTTTATCTTGCTGAGCAATTGGCTGAACAAGCTCATCACTCACTTCAAGATTTATGATCACATCAAGGGGTGTAGTACCGCCAAGTTGTTGGTCAATCAATTTCATGCCCTGATATATTTCAGTAGATTCCTTGAAATAATCAATGAAGCTGTTTTCCACATTCAGTTTTGCTGCTCCAACAACACTCAGGATCAATGCGGCTACACTAATAAAGAGAATGCTTTTACCGTGTCGTTCAGTAATATCGGCAAATATTTTGGTCAGTGCAAAGCGTGACTCAAAGGATGTATTCGGCATTGCCTTCGGCATCTGCATCAGCAGTACCGGAAAAATCAAAAACGTCAAAAAGAGGGAGACCCCAATTCCTGCACTCATCATCCAGCCAAAATTAATCACCGGTAAAATTCCACTAAAAACAAGCGACGCAAATCCAACCACAGTTGTCAGGACGGCAAAAGTACAAGGTCTGGCCATAAACATGGTTGAGTCTAAAATCAACTGACGCTGACTCATTTCCGGATTTAAACCCGCCAATTCACGGTAATGTACAATCAAATGGATTGTAATTGCCATAGTGATAATCAGTTGAATGGAAATAAAATTTGAGCTGATCACGGTTACTTCCCAGCCAAAAAGACCTAAAAATCCGCTGGTTGTAATCACAGAAAAAGCGCAGGTAATCAACGGTAGCATCATCCAGCGAAACTGCCTGAAAATGACCCAGAGGGTAAGCATCAAAAATACTAACACCGCACTACCGAAAACCTGAAGATCACTGCTGATAAAGGTAATGAGGTCATCTGCAATCATACTTGCACCACCAAGAAAAATCTTAGCATCTCCACGGTATTTATCTGCAATTGCTCTTACTTTAGCTATATTGTCGTGCTCAACCAAGCGCATTTTGTCACGGTGTTTTTTGAAGTCCAGTAGTACCTTTTCGAGTTCTATCTGTTCAGGAACGCTAAGGGTTTCCTCTTTTTCTTTTTGCCGTAAACTGTTCCTCTGCTGCAGTAATTCACGATACAAAGGATCGTCATGCAGATTTATCAATAATGCAGTGGTTTTAAAATCCGGACTGACCAGATTATCTCTGTAGATTGGACTGTTGAGAAATTCTTTTTTGGCAAGAGCTTTATCTATTCCGGGAGATTCCAGTGTAGGTACATTTTCGATTAGTTCCTTAATCGGTTTTGGAGGACTTTCCAGTAGAGGTACATTCAGGATGGAGTCTATTGATGCGACCCTATCCAATGCAAGCAGTTCTGCACTTAGTTTACGCAAAGAGTTTAAGGTGGAATCTGCAAGCAGATCTTCATAGGGGCTGTAAGTTACGACAAGGAAATCACTGCTTCCATAACGTTCATTTACTTTGCGTGTAAAAGCTAGGTCTTTGTCATCTTCCAGCAACAGTGTTTCTGCAGACGCATCAATTTCTAAATACTGCGCCTGATATCCCAATGACGCGACAGAAATCAGTAATAAAATTAAAATACTCTTAGGATAACTAAGAATAACTTTGTCGTAGAACTGTCTCAACATCAAGACCCCAACTCACCTGAAGAACGCAGACGTTCAATTAATTCTTCCAATGACTCTTTCTTCAATATACCTGAAAACTGGGAGCGGTAAGTCTGTACAATACTGACACCCAGGACATCAACATCATAAACCATCCAAACATTTTTCTTTGTCTTGTAGAGTTTATATGTCATCTCCATTTTATCGTCCTTGCTGACAAGATAGGTCAGCACTTCCACACGGTTTTTCTTCGTCAGTTTTGCTTCATCAACAACAACTTCTTCATCAGTATACAGATCAAGCTTATCCAGATAAGATTGCTTCAGCTTTTCCACGAACAGTTCAGAAAATTCTGCCCTGCCTTCGGTACTGAGTGTTGTCCAGTGCTTTTTGCCTAAACTCAATCTAGCCATCAAACTAAAATCAAAAAGACTATCGATAGTTTTTAAAATACCTTCTTTTTTTTCTGCTTTACTCAAGCTGTCATCCTTGAGCGTACTAATGACGTGGTCAACTTTTTCTTTAGTCATTTCCCTGATTTCACTTATTTCATCCGCAAACAGGAAGGTCGTTCCGAATGAAAGGGAAAAAATAGTGACGAGTAACATGTTGATTATAATTTTTTTTGTAAATTGCATGATTATTCCCTGATTAGTTTAGCTCGGTTTTGCTCATAGACATCCCTTAAAAAGGGATAGAGTTCAATTGCGTCTTTTTTCAGATTTTCATATTGACCAATCCGTAAAGATTCTGTGTTAACAGTTTTTAACAATGTCAAATCAATTGCTTGCAGTGTCTGTCTGGAAACACCTAGATATTCACCCTCTTGTTTGGGGAAATTATAAGGCCGATTTACAACATAATTGACAGGATCCATTTGCAGATCCGGATACAGGCTGAACATGTCGCGCAAATTAGAAGGTCCCAATAAAGGCAGAACAACGTGAAAACCACCACCAACACCATAGTAACCGAGAGTTTGACCAAAATCCTCTTCATGTGCTTCTAAGCCAAACAACTCTTTGGCAGGATCCCAGAATCCTAATATTCCAATTGTGCTGTTAATACTGAATCTGAGAAATTCCTCTCCGGCATTTTTTGCTTTAAGCTGAAGCACGTTATTGACAAAGCATAGGGGAAAGAACAGGTTATGAAAAAAGTTTTTCACTCCGCGTCTTGCCGTGCCGGGAAGAACCCAGCGATAACCACGGGCAAACGGATCCAAAACAAAAATATAAAAACCATCATTGAACCCTGTCATCACACGGTTATACCCGCCCAAAGGATCAAATACCTCTTGTTCAGCAACTGCAAATTCATCTTCAAATTCATCGTCAAATCCTCCTTCATCGTCAACTGAGGACTCTGTTAACGGAACTGCATTTGAAGTTTCCGGAGTACTCGCCTGTGCAAATACTACTTGCCCTTTCAAAGACATAATCGAGATGGACAGAATGATAAAAAAAGTTAAAGATGCTAGAATATTTTTAGGCATTAGCTGTCACATAATATATATTTAATAATAGTTAGATTTTACTTTTTTCCCTGTCAAGTGCAAGATTATTACTGGTCAACTGAATTTTATCCGCAACTCTGCTTCTGTTTGTCTCTCAGCAGAAAATAGAGTCTTAATTATATTTTATAAACATAATTTTTATTTGTATAGTAAGCTTTTTAAACGTTTATTAGATTTTTCAGGATAACCTGCAGGAGATCTTTTATATCTTAACTTAAAAAGGAAGTAAATTAATGGAAGACACCAAACCAACCATCAAAGTAGGTGATAAAGGACCTTTTAT
>JACNKY010000352.1 GCA_014381795.1 Pseudomonadota bacterium
GGTGTGTGGCTCAACCTTACCAGGTATCAACGACGAATCACGTATGTATGTTCCTGCTGGGTTAATCACAAATGGAGATGAATCACTAAAAGTAGTTCACCACATATGGGTCGATTCCAAGGCGGTTTGGGACGAAATTGGAGATTCAGGAAAACAGCACAGACAAGCATATAAAGATAAGTAAAAAGATAAGTAAAAAGTGAAGTATGCCTAACAAGTTGTTAGAGAAAGGATTTCTTCCCCTCCACTCCTTCGTCTCTTCGTTCCAGAAAACTCTAAACTCAGCGTTATGCTTTTGTGAAACCGGAAATATTAATGAAAGGTAATTTGATAAATCATCTCATCACTCATTATCATTTCAATGCCATGAATGATTAAAGAACTTATTTAAAATCTTGAAATAGCAGGGTTTGTTGATAGAGGTGGTGGGTCTCCAGATGGATTTTGAGAAACCATGTGGCGCAAGTATAACCCTATCTGAAAAGCAAGGAGATAACGCAAAACGTTATCAAAAAAAGAAGATAAAAAACCTAAAGTAAGAGGGCCGAATGCGACCCTCATAGCATTAATGAATTAACGTTTCATATTGATCAGATCCTGAATCATTTCATCAGAAGTTGTCACTGTTTTTGCACTTGCCTGAAAGGCACGTTGCGTTTCAACCATTTTGACAAATTCCTGAGACAGATCAACGTTTGATTGTTCCAGACTTTTACTACGTATTTCACCTAAGCCCGCAGTACCAGCCTCACCTGTCACTTTCTTTCCGGAACCTAAAGTTTCTACCAGCATGTTCTCACCAACCTGAGCAAGTTTTCCAGGGTTATCAAATTTGGTCAATACGAGTCTACCAATAGAACGAGTATATCCGGCATCAAACATCCCGTTCACGGTGCCGTTATCTTCTAGAAAGATACTCTCCAAAGTACCTGCCGGATTCCCATCAGCACTTGTTCGAAGTACGTTATAACTTCCAGCAAACTGGGTAATACCATCCAAACCGGATCTAGGATCTGTGGGGTCATCAGGATTAAATCCCTCTCCTAGATTAATACCGATAACTAAAGGTGCACCTCCACCAAATGGAATTGCAAATTGCGGAACACCTGTGTCAGGGTCAACGGGTTGTGGGATTAATCGTGGAGGCCCTCCTGGTAAAGGATTGCCGTCCGGATCAACTCCTCCAGGCTGTGCTTCGAATGAACCACCGGTAGCGGCAATTAATTTCCCGTCATCCGTAAACTGCATAAATCCACCACCGACGGCGACCATAGTACCTGGAATTTGACCTAAAGAAGCACCGTCAAACATGACATAGTATTCCCACTGGTTACTAACACCTGTTCCAGCAATAGGCTGACCGGTCCCGGGATCAATTTGCTCAGGCAGGTCTGGACGTTTTCTCATCGCAACAGTTGCGGCATGAGTATTACCCAAAGCATCATAAACGGTGGTTGAAGTAGCAAAATTATACATGTTGTCCGTCACATTAGTTGGATCCACTGGAACATCTTTGACGGATGCATTGGCGTCAAGGTTCGCAGCAAGCTTCATCCCTGTCCCTTTAATTCCTGTTCCGGTTGGCTGAGGTGCATCTACAAGTCCTAGGATTTGCAGCGCGCCGGGTATGCCTTTACTTTCACCTGTAATCCTGTCTACTTTCAGTGCTTGTATACGTCCTCCACGCAAGGTGGATAGGAAGCCCTCTTTGTCATATGAAAATTGACCATTACGGGTATAAGATTCCTTGTTAGTGCTGGGACTAACGACTGTAAAAAAACCTCCACCAGCGATCGCCATATCCGTAGTGAGAGCAGTAGATTCAAATGCACCCTGAGAATAGTCCATCTCCACAGCACCAATCTTCACTCCATTACTGGCTTCGGTGAAGGAAGCACCTTGCGGCCAGGCATTTCCCATCAAGTCTTCAAATGCAACATTGTTGCGTTTGAACCCAAAGGTATTAACGTTGGCAATATTATTACCAACAACCTGCATAGTTTTGCCATGAGTTTTTACCCCACTGGCTCCAGTATTTAATGATCCAAGTAACGCCATATTATTTTTCCTTAAACAATATTATAAAATATATCAGGCGATACACTCCATCGTTTCGCATAGATATGATGAAAATAGTTAATAGTTAGAAACTATTCATTTGAAGTTTAACTCTCAGGTTCAACCGTTATTATTCTGAATCCTTTGAGCTCCATACCGGAGTTTTACGTGTCATAAGTTCTGTTTTGGCAGGCAAAGGAACTGCGCTTTGATAACGTAATTCAGATTTATTGCCCATGCCGACTATTTCCTTCGCCGGGACCCACTCGCCATTGATTTTCAGCAGAGGATCACTACCTTCAAAACGTACCATTGAAACTTGTCCGGACTTGGTAAGTGTAACTCCAACTTCTTCTCCGCCTTCGGTTCTGGCGAACACATTGTAGCTGTAGTCTCCATTCGGCATCATGTCACCATCATTATCGCGTCCGTCCCAGGCAAATTCATGTGCGCCCTGAGCTCTACTTTCCAGATTTATTTCACGGATCATCTCACCTGTTGAATCATGGACAAGGAGCATCACACGTTCAGCGCTGCCTTCCAGCTTGTAAGTTACAGGAATAGTATCACCGTTGTTCAGAGGTATTTCCCTTGCGCCAACTTCCACATCTTTACCAAGCATGCTTCCTACTGTTGAGCGTGCGATGTGTTGCTGGATATCCATCATCTTTGCCGTCTGGTCATTGAGATTTTGTAACTGCTCTACTGTTCCTAGGGATGCCAACTGCTGCATCATACCTTCCGAATTCATGGGATCCATCGGATCCTGATTCGCCATTTGAGTCATCAGTAAATTCAGGAAATCCTGTTTTCCTAGTTCTTTACCGTCATTGCTGCTTTTTGCCGCACGGTTACGCAGACTGGTCGCATTGATCTGCAGGGCTTGTTCAACATTGTTTCCTGTTTGCATAATTACCTTTGCTCAGACGTATAGGTTTAGTCCGGAATCATTCCGGTTAATAACACGCGGTCTTTCTTCAACTTCCGCAATTTCTTCATTTTTTCCTCTTTCCGCTGAGTTCATTTCCTCTTCGAATTCATAATTTTTCCGATCACCGCTGAATTGTGAATCTCGTTCGTTGATATCAACGTTGAGAGCTAAATCCTGATAAGAAAATTCCTGATCCAAAAATTTGCTACGCAGTGCATCAAACCCAGCCTCCACTAATAGTTTTGCTTGAGGATTATCAACACGCATATCAATCAAGAGATCAGCTCCGGATTGCCGAATTTTCACAGTTATTTGTCCCAGATCTTCCGGATGTAAACGCAGAGTCATTTCTTCAACACCATTACCGCGCAGAATCCTGACTCGACTCACTACCTGCTCCATGTTAAAAGGCAGGTCCGCACCGCGTAAAGGTTCCGCTGAAGTATTTGTGGCAGTTCCTTTGACCATTGAAGTTCCGGAAACTTCCGCTAATGAGTTAAGTACTGCTGGCGAAACCGTGTCCGCTGAAGATTTAGAACTGCCAGAAAGTTGAGTATCTTTTACGGTCAATGTTCTAAACTGATTTGAAGTCTGTTCCGATACCTTTGCTGAAGCATCTGCCGTACTCTCGACTCCTGCCTTTTGGAAGTTTTCTGCAGTTTTTGTTTTAGGTCCGCTTTGAAGTTCTTCTGCTAATTTAAATTTTTCTGTTGCTTGAAAACCAGCTTCCAGTTTTGTTTTTGCACTGCCCTGAAATTCTTCTACAACCTGAAACTTCTCAGAGGTTTGTAAGCCTTCAA
>JACNKY010000230.1 GCA_014381795.1 Pseudomonadota bacterium
CAAATTTTTCTTCATTAAAACTCTTGATTACCATCATTCCTTCGATATTATTTTCGAGACGACAGCTCAGTACTCCGACCGCTTCACTAACCTTACTTTATCGCGGTGAAATTAATCGCTTATACATCAGACTGCCCCAGAGAATTATCGGCAACGGCAACAGTCCAACCACGGCCAGTTCCCAGGAAACTCCAAACATCAAACTTCCGGCAAAAATGAAAAGTACAATCAACTGCAGAATTTCGTTAAAGCCGATGTTGAGAAAACGTTCAATCTGGTTCACATCATCGTTGAGCATTGCCATTGTCTCCCCCATACGATGGTTCTCGAAAAACTCAATCTCACGTGTCTGCAGGTGATTATACGCATCTGTTCGCAGTTGATGCTGGACACTCTGGGCGAGATTCATGAATCCATACTGATACGCCCATTCAAAAAGACTTTCAAAGAAAAAGATAACTACACCCAGCACAGCCAGGAAAACGGCTAAATTCCAGGGATCAACAGTACCAAGTAAATTCGCAATCCACTGTGGCGGTTCGCGTCTGACGGAGTCGATCACCCAGCCAACCAAAACTGGAGGCATCAGGTCAAGAACTTTATTCACAATACTTGCAAAACAAGACCAGCTGAAGAACTTCCAGTTAGGTTTCAGATAACGGAAAAGATTCCACATTGGTGAAGTCGTAACTGCTGTGTCAGAGAGAGACTTTGGCATAAATTAAATAAGTAATTCTGAAAATAATATACGGGAATATCCCCGCAAGAAAGATTAATGAGCTTCAACTTCCGTCACGTATAACACGGCAATTGGCAATATCCATGGTGACTTTACCAATGTTGAGATTGCTTTTGTTCCGGAATGCAGCAGCAAATGCTAAAAAGCGGTAAACATCCGTAAAATTAGAAGCAAGTCCAACTGAGATTCTGATTGCACCCGCACTTTTATTTCCGCGATGCTGAATCACTTGCACAAATCTGGGCAGGCTAATGTTCTCACCCTCTTTGAAAGCAGCCTGCATATCTTCCGGAGTCAGTCCCTCTGCCGTTTCTCCTGCACCAGGATTACAAAAACAGCCTGTTCTGAGCGAAATACCTTCCACGTTGGCTAATTCCTCAATGCGTCGATAATCCAGCAAATGCTCTTCCGGAGAGTAAAAATTGAGTGTAATTGTTCCACCTCGATTTTCCATATTTACTGGACCGTAGATTCGCACCATCGGTTTGCCGTTAATGTGTCTGAGGGCAAATAATTCTTTCAGCATCCAGTCTGTGAGGTCAGTTACTCGTCTGCTGATTAATTCCATTCCCACTTTTTCAAGATGCTGCAGCCCCATTTTAACAGCAGGAATATTGAGATAGTTGATTGTTCCGTCCTCAAACGCAGCTTCGTTGCCTGCCAGATAATGACTGTTAGCCTGCACACTCGCAAAATTAACTGTGCCTCCCGCAAACCAGGGACGTTCCAGTTTTTCGTAACTGCTGTTTCGGATCAGCAGCATCCCAATTCCGGTCGGATAACCGAACATTTTGTAAAATGAAATACAGACAAAATCCGGACTTAGCGTACTCAGATCAAGCCTGCTTGCAGGAACAAAAGCTGCAGCATCGAGGAGAACGTCCCAGCCTTTTTTCTGTGCGTATTCAATCCAGGACAAAGGATGCTTGACTCCGGAAAAATTTGACTGTGCCGGAAAAGCAAAGAGGTTTTTTGCAGATTTGTCTGCAGAGTCGAGCACCTTATCCAGACTGTCCTGTTCAATTCTCAAATCTGGAAAGCCAACCGGAACATACTGTACACGAGCACCTTTGCTACGGGCAAATTCACGAATACCGTTGACCGAGTTATGATTGTCGAAAGTCAACGCATACTGTCCTCCTGAAGCAAAAGGGTAAGCTTCGCCTACAAGTTTAAGTGCTCCGCTCGCGTTTGCAGTAAAGACCGCGGTGTATTTTTCTGAGCTGGTATTAAAGTACTGTAGAACATAGCGGCGTGTTTCTTCCACCAGATCCGTCATTGCCAGAGAAGAAGGATTTGCTGAGTGCGGATTACCCAAAACATTTTTCTCGAGCAACGCGGTGTGCTGCCTCAGTTGGCTCACCCCATAAAGACCGCCTCCGGTGTAATCGAGGTAGATCTGCCTGTTCTCATCCAAACGTCCATATTCAGTTTTGCGACACTCGTCCAGCAAAGCAGTTTCAGCATATTCCGGGTGAGCACTCAAAAACTCTTCATATGCGGAATTCAATCCGGCAGCAACATATGAATTATCAACATGCTTTTCAGTTTGGTTTAATGCACTCATTATTTTGAAACTTTTAATGCTTTTAATACAATATTTGAGAAGAGTTTCACGCCAGATAATGATTTACCAGCATGTTTTCAAAACTTCGATTGTACGGTCTATTTCCTCAAGAGTATTATAATGCACCGGACCAATCCGCACAACTCCGCCTGATTCTTCCAGACCCATCAGACGTACTGCCTCCAGAGCGTAATTGTGACCGTGCCAGACGAAAATATTTTCTGCCGCCAATTTAACTGCAATCTCTTCCGGATTTTGGTTTTTAACTGTAAATGAAACGGTTGGGACACGACGTGCTAAATCTTTGCCGGCACTGATACCTTTGACGTCCACTCCAGCTAAATTTTGCAGACCTTCAATTAAGCTGCTGCTGAGAGTCCTTTCATAGTCCTGAATGGCGAGCATTGCAGCATGTAAGTTTTTTCTGCGTCCACTGAATTCGGGAAAATTTTTATGGTATTCAGCACCCATAGTTTCTCCTAACCATTCCAAATATTCCAGCACCCCCAATGTCCCAGCCTGTCCTTCATGCAACTGTGTTCCTGTCTCAAATTTTCCTGGAGCGGTGTTTTCTGCGGGACGCACTTTATAAGCTTCAAGTTTCTCCAGCATCTCTGCTTTCCCCCACAAAACCCCCTGGTGCGGACCAAAAAATTTATAAGGTGAACAGGCCAGAAAGTCACAGCCAATATCCTGTACGTCAGTAGGCCCGTGAGGCACGTACTGTACAGCATCTACAAAAACAAGTGTCTCTGAATGATGGGCCATTTCCGTGAGCGCTTTAACGTTGTTAATTGTTCCAAGACAGTTACTGGCGTAGTTGATTGCTGCTAGTTTAATGTTATTATTTTTGAAAATAGATTCCGCTTCTGTCAGATCATATTCGTAAGTTTCGAGATCAAAATTCAGCCACTTTACTTCAAGTCCCAAATCATCTGCCAAGTGCAGCCAGGGACCGACATTGCCATCGTGATCCATTCGTGTCAGTAGAATTGCGTCACCACGCTTGAGAAGACGTCCAATAGATCGTGAAACCGCAAAGGTCAGGCTTGTCATATTCGCGCCAAAAATAATTTCATCTGCAGATTTTGCATTAAGCATATCCGCCATCCCCTGATGTGCGTCTTCTAGTACTTTATCTGATTCAGCTGAAGTCCGGAATGGCCCTCCGTGGTTGGAATTGGTATGAATCAGGTAATGTTCCATCCGTTCCAGTACTTGACGCGGAACCTGAGTTCCTCCCGGATTGTCCAGATAAATCCTCGCTTTGCCTTCATCTTTTAAAGCCAGAGCCGGAAATTGTTCACGAATAGTTTTAATATTTAATGCCATTTTTTACCTTGTTTTAAGATTAAATAGGGCTTCCTGAAAAACACAATTCTTTTGAATAGCTTAAAAGATCAATGATTTTCAAAAGCAGATTTTAACAACTTAAGCAGCACATAGAGTGATATTTTTCTTTGTGCAACGTTTTAA
>JACNKY010000217.1 GCA_014381795.1 Pseudomonadota bacterium
GGGGAGGGTGTTGTGCGGATGGTGCAGTACACTACGGTAAAGAGTGAGGTGTCCTACCATCGTGTGCGGGCGTTGACTGTGAACCCGCATAACATTATCAACGGTTCCAGCCGGTGTTTTTGCCAGTTCATAGGCGTCTTTCAGTGGACCGGTGGCATTTTTCACCGGCAGCATTTCAATCCAGGAACTCATGGTGCAAGATGGAGTTGGGTGCCCTTGGAAGGGCGGTTGAAGATTCGGTAAACCATTGGCTCAAAATAATCCAGTGGTGCAGTATCAAAATGTGATTGAATTGAGGTTTGGTCGTAGCGCTCTACCCAATCTGCCGTATACTCAAAATATGGGTGCCCTCTGTATTGTTCACGCTCGTCACCGTTGGAGTTGGGATGAGTCTGTGCATGATAATTAAGAAATGCAGCATGGTGCCGGAGCATCCAGTAATGCTTCTCTGAAATGTAATTTGCAAGCAGGGTCGCTGAAAACTCTCCGTGGTTATCAGGACAGACGACGAAGCCGAGGTCGTGAAAAAGGGCTACTACAATCTCCTCTTCACTCCCACCATCCCTCATCACCATCGTTGCACTTTGCAGGCAATGCCGGTAGTTGTTGATCCGGAATCCGTAACTCGGCGCATCTTTCTGAACTTCAAGTAGAGAGAGTGCTTGCTTTGCCTGTTCTTCCTGTTGGTATAGTTTCCTGTATTTTGATAGATTTTCCCAGTCATTTCGGCTGAGATCGTCCATTTTAGATTGCGATTCCGGCAAATGTTTTAAATCTGCTGGAAGCAACACTGAAGTTTGGTTCAGCATTTTGTCGTTCGTCACATCATCAGAAAATAGTTTTCCAGTACCGATGTGCGGAGGTGAGTTTGCGGGAATACTCATGGATGTCTTTAGTTATTGTGTTAAGTGTGAAAGTCAAATGACAACCAGACTATACAAGTCTCGAACTAAACTGGAAACTTAAGCTGTTGTCAACGGAATTTTCCTTTTGTTTAAGCCTAACTGCTTTTGGACGGACAGGTCAATTGGAAAAAAGTTTCACGCGCACTGTCTATCCCAATTATTGCTACACGATCATTTTCTTCAAAGCGAAAATTAGCATCCGGATTTGGTTCGAGGATGTCATCCCGAATCACTCCAACTATTGAAGTATCTGTTTTTGTTCTAATTTCAGCTTCGCCAATCGTAATGCCAACCAGGTTGCATCCTGGTTTTATCAACATCCACTGCAGGTCAAACTGGTGTTCTGCCGTCTGGAGTTGTTCAATAATTTGAGTTTCCTCATTTTCATTGAAGAAAGAGGCGAACAGATCCTTCCTTAATGATTCAGTGTAATGCTGAATT
This sequence comes from Pseudomonadota bacterium, assembly GCA_014381795.1. GTDB lineage: Bacteria > SAR324 > SAR324 > SAR324 > NAC60-12 > Arctic96AD-7. The sequence continues at coordinate 1,347 of JACNKY010000217.1, forward strand.
TTAGCTGCCGGAATATGCAAATGGACCAAGGCTTTACGCGCCATTTCAAGTCCTGCTTCAAATTCCGGAATTACAACTTCAGAAATATTCAATTTTTTAAATTCTTCCAAAAACTCAATTCCCGGTGCGCGGGCCACGACTTGAATTTCCGGATTTACTTTCCGTACACGTTGAACAATCGTCTGGGCAATTACGACTTCCGGAGATGTTATAATTAACAAACGTGCCAATGCTGTCGTAGCAGCTTCCAAGACGACTTCGTGACTGGCATCTCCATAAATAACAGGAATATCAGCATGTTTTGCCCGGTCAACCCGGAGTTGATCCAGTTCAATTATCAACATGGGAACACTGAGTCGTTTCAAAACTTGTGCAATTCGAAAACCGACTCGACCGCCTCCTACAATAATCACATGATTTTTCAATCCGGATTTTGGGAAATTGATAGAATCCAGTGCTTCATGTTTGAACCAGCGTTTACGGAGAGCATACAGACGAGCGGTTTGACCGGAAATAAGCGGAGTTAGAAACATCGTTATGATCGCAGTTGTCAAAACCAGTGAATACACTTCATGGCTGATTGAGTTTGTCGAAACCCCTACTTGTGCGAGCACAAATGAAAATTCACCCACCTGAAAGAGCCCCAAACCAACTGCGAGCGGCACCACATTTCCATATTTGAAAATTCTGGCCAACAGTGCGAAAATAAGACCTTTACCCAGACTGACTATCAAAACAAGGATGAGAACCTGTTGCCAGTGATCCAGTAAAAAAGCAGGATTGAGTAACATTCCAACAGACGCGAAAAACAGCAGCCCAAAAAGATCACGCACCGGTATTATGTCACTCAAGGCCTGATGTCCATAATCTGATTCACTCAAAACCATTCCGGCGACGAAGGCTCCAAAGGCAAAAGAAAGTCCTACTAAATATGTCAGATAACCAACACCTAAACCAATTGCGGTGATGGCCAGTAAAAATAATTCACGTGATCCTAAATGGGCTATGTGCCGCATGATCCATGGCAGCAAACGGGTTCCAAAGAAAATCATTCCGGCCAGAAAAAGAACCGTTTTCAGAATTGCTATTTCCAGAGACACCCAACCCTGTTCTGGATTATTTAACATGGGCAAAAGCACAATCAAGGGGACAACCGCTAAATCCTGCACGATCAACATTCCCACCATGACCTTGCTGGAGAGTGTGCCGAGCCAACCCTGATTCATCAGAGTTTTTAGCAGAACCATTGTGCTGGAAAGAGAAACAAGCGCGCCAAGCCAAAGCGATGACTTTGCATCCCATCCCATCCACTGTCCAATACCATAGCCCATTGCAATGGTCAGTAAAATTTGAATAGGTGTACCGATCAGTGCGATTTTTTTGACAGGTTTGAGGTCTTTGAGGGAAAATTCCAAACCAAGAGCGAAGAGTAAAAGTGCCACTCCGATTTCCGCCAACAGTTCTATTTCGTGTACACTGGTCAGCGCAAACCCGCCTGTGTAGGGGCCAAACGCGATTCCGGTCAGGATGTATCCCAAAATCAACGGTTGTCCTAATCTCTGCATCAGCAGTCCACTGAAGAACGCGCTAACAACAAGCAGAATAAGATCTGTGGCGATTCCCATGAGCTAAATGAGGGAGAGGTGCTTATTTATAAGTTTAATTTTTTCTTGCTTTTATTTATGCTTATATCAACTTTTTTATCAATACAAAATCATGGACAGCAGATGAATCTTTTTACGGAACTTGCCCTTACTCCGGAAGGTTGGGTCAAAAATGTCAGAGTAACAGTGGATCAACTTGGTCGAATTTCTGCCGTTGAATCAGGAGTTGAAGCAAATCCGGACGATCAATATTTACGTAACCGTATCCTGCTTCCGGCATTGTCAAATCTGCACAGCCACTCTTTCCAAAGGGCGATGTCCGGACTGACGGAAAAGCGTTTGGAAAAGCGTGACAGCTTTTGGAGTTGGCGTGAGTTGATGTACAGTTTTCTGGAACGTTTAACTCCGGAACAAATGGAGGCAATTGCAGCCCTTGTTTTTATGGAAATGCTGGAATGCGGTTATGCTTCTGTTGGCGAATTCCATTATGTGCACCATCAATGCGGTGGACAGCATTACGAAAACATTGCAGAAACTTCGTACCGTGTTATCAATGCTGCTCAAAAAGCTGGAATCGGCTTGACGCATTTACCTGTTTTTTACATGCAGGGTGGTTTGAACGGCAAAGCACTTGCGGATGGGCAACTTCGTTTTGGCAATGAACTGGAGGGATTTGTAGCATTGCTTGAACATGCTGCGTCAGTTCTCAGGAATGCACCGGAAGATTATCTGCTAGGAGTGGCGCCGCATTCTGTCATAGCAGTTTCTCGGGAGTCCTTCGATGAGTTTGTTGAGGCAGGCACCTCCGGTCCCGCT
>JACNKY010000146.1 GCA_014381795.1 Pseudomonadota bacterium
TGTCTTACTTATGGTAAAGATCTCATTGCAAGTTTTCAGGACGTTGACTGGGGATCCGTCAACTCCAACAAAAAAGTATGGATTGAAAACTGGAACGAAATATTTTCCAACTGAGCGGAAAATATTTAATTGAATAACCGTCTCCACATTCTTTTAGTACTCCCGGGAGTGTTGCTCGTTGTAGCACTTCTGGTTGCCCCACTCTATTTCGTGTTTCTTGATACGATACCTGACTTAGAACATCCTTTTTCCCTTTACGAGGCATTCCTGGAAAAAGGGTTTCACCAGAAAATAATCATTAGAACCATCAGGGTCGCATTAATCACAACCATGATTTGTGTAATTTTGGCTTATCCATGTGCATTTTTTATTGCAAGGTATGCCAGACGTTTTAAGGCAGTATTGATCGTTATTGCAGTATTTCCGCTTCTTTTGAGTCCAGTAGTTAGGTCCTTTGCCTGGATGGCTATTCTAGGAAAGAACGGATTCGTAAACGATCTGCTGCTGTTTTTTAGAATCATTCAGGAACCTGTGCAGATGCTTTATACAGAGGGAGCGGTTATTGTCGGTTTGACCTATCTGTTCCTACCTTTGATGATTCTTCCTCTGGTTGGAGTGATAGAGAATATCGAGGAAGACCTGTTGGATTCTGCAAAAAGCCTTGGTGCCAAAGACATCATTGTATTTTTTCAAATAATTCTTCCCCTCAGTGCCTCTGGACTACTGGTAGGTTGTATCCTGGTTTTTACTGGCAGTCTGACGGCATACACTACTCCCAGGTTGCTTGGTGGAGATCAGGCGATGACTCTATCAACACTTATTTATCAAAATGCAATGACTTTGTTTGAATGGGATGCAGCCTCTGTTATCGCCATCATAATGATTACATTAACTATTTTGGTGATGAAAATTATCGGATCATTGGCAACTCGTATGAATCCAGACGTATGAAAAGAAGTGGTTTAGTATTAATTGTTTCAATCCTGCTGGTATACATTTTTTTGATAGGTCCATTGGTGATCATCGGTTTTTCTGGGTTCAACGAAAGTGAGTTCCTGGATTTTCCTCCAAAGGTATATTCATTTCGCTGGTTTTTCAGAATTTTCGAAAGTGATATGTTCGTCTCTGCCTTCCAAACTTCTCTGCTAATTTCGGTGTTGGGTGCGACGGGAGCATTGCTGGTAGGTCTGCCTGCAGCCTATTCGTTATCACGGACGAGAGCAAAGTGGCGTCGGTCCGTGTTATCGCTTTTCATGTCTCCGGTTATTGTACCCGGGGTTGTTCTAGGTTTTGCATTGCTGAAACATGTCGTAATAGCACTGGATATAGAGGTGTGGACCGGTATGGTGATGGGGCACATGCTGATCATGCTACCCTATGTAATCAGAGTCATTGTTTCAAGTCTCTCTAATGTACCAATTGAAATTGAGGAAGCGGCAGTGAGTCTTGGTTGCTCCAACACTCATGCATTCTTAATAGTAGTGCTGCCAAATATCCGGTCCGGTATCCTTGCAGCCTGCCTACTGGCATTTATAACATCATTAAACGATGGGCCGGTAACAATTTTTCTGACTGGACCGGGTGTAACGACCCTGCCGATACAGATGCTGAGCTATGTGGAATATTATTTTGATCCGACTGTTTCTGCTCTCTCAGTTTTACTGATGCTTTTGACTGTGGCGATCATGATTGTCATAGAATCAACAATGGGCTTAAGCTTTTTTACTAAAAAATAAAATGGAATTTCTTAAACTGCAAAATTTGACAGCAGCCTACGATCAGGAGATTGTCCTGAAAAAAATGAATCTTGAAGTGAAACAAGGTGAACTTCTTTCCTTGCTGGGTTCCAGCGGGTGTGGTAAGACCACCACTTTGAGAATTGTCTCAGGATTTCTTAAACAGCGTGAGGGATCAGTTTTTCTTGAGGGCCAGGAAATAAGCAAAACACATCCAAGTGAAAGAGGGTTTGGTTACGTTTTTCAGAATTACGCTCTTTTTCCACATTTAAACGTTGAAGATAATGTGGGTTTTGGTTTAAAGCAACGCAAAGTCGGAAGGGAAGAAATAAATAAAAAGGTTTTTGAAATGCTGGATATGGTGGACCTTGCAGCTTTTGCAGGTAAACGTCCTCTGGAACTGTCCGGGGGGCAAAGACAAAGGGTGGCTCTGGCACGGGCATTGGCTATCAGTCCAAGGCTATTATTGATGGATGAACCTTTGAGCAATCTTGATGCGGCACTGAGGATAAAAATGCGAATGGAAATTCGTAGGATCCAGCAAGAACATAACATTAGCGCACTTTACGTTACACATGACCAGGAAGAATGTTTTTCTATCTCGGATAGAGTTGCAGTAATGAATGAAGGGCTTATTGAACAACTGGGAACTCCTGAAGAAATTTATTCATCACCGGCAACGTCTTTTGTTGCACGTTTTGTGGGTTTTGAAAATTTTATCCATGGTATTTTGGAAAACCGTGGTAAGAAGCTCTGGTTTGCTGTTGAAAAAGGTGGTATTAGTATTCCGATAAGTGAGAGTAGTATTCCTGATAAAAGTTCTGTTGTGCTTGCGCTGCGACCTGATGGCCTTGAACTAAGGGCAAGTGAATCAAGGAAGAAGGGTATTCCCGGAAAAGTGAAAGTCGCAACTTACCTTGGAAAAGGATATCGGCATTTGGTAGAAACAGAACTAGGCGAACTAATTGCTGACACCAAAGACGAAGTGTTTGCCGCTCATACAAATGTGATTTTGATACCCAATTCAGAGTCAATTATTTTACTTCCCATAAAAAATGAGTAAATATAAAACAGTTATTTATAATGCAAATCTCATTACAATGGATGATGAGAACAAGGTGATTGACAACGGTTATCTTGTATTTGTGGACGGGCTGATACAATCTCTTGGCACAGGAATTCCTGAAATGGATGAGTATACAGATTCTATTGATGCAAATGGAGGACTGGTGACTCCAGGACTAATAAACTGTCATACTCATGCACCGATGTCATTGTTCCGTGGCCTTGGGGATGACGAGCCTGACCGGTTGAAGCGTTTTATATTTCCTCTAGAAGCAAAATACGTGTCCCCTGAATTTGTCAGAACAGGTACCGCATTGTCCTGTGTTGAAATGCTTTTGGGAGGTACAACTTGCTTTGCGGACATGTATTTTTTTGAAGAGGAAGTTGCGGCAACTGCCTCAGAACTTGGTATTCGGGTACTTGCCGGACAAACCCTGATGAATCGAGCTACTCCTGATGCGGCAACGATAGAAGATGCTTTTACAAGAGCAGTTAATTTCTGTGAAGATTGGAACTCAGATGATCTTGTTATTCCCTGCCTGGCACCACATGCACCATACTCACTGGATACAAAACAACTTAAGCATGTTAAGAACGTTGCTAATGATTTAGGTGTAAAAATCCAAATGCATGTTGCTGAAAGTCAATTTGAGATTGAATATCTTCAGAAAATAAATCAGCCAAGTTCTATAAAATATCTGGATTCAATCGGGTTGTTGGATAATCAATTTCTTGCTGCTCACTGTATTCATCTTGACAGAAACGATATTGAGTTGCTTGCTGAACGCAAATGTGGAGTTTCGCACAATCCGATGGCTAATACTAAGGGGGCGCATGGAACATGTCCTTTGCTTGAACTCCTTCAGGAAGGGGCTGATGTTGGCCTGGGAACAGATAGTGCTATGAGCGGCAATAGCCTAGATCTTTTCAGGCAAATGTCCATAACTG
>JACNKY010000348.1 GCA_014381795.1 Pseudomonadota bacterium
TGCAGGTATGCTGTACGTTGTGGTTGTTGAGGTGCACCCTGTGCAGGTTTAGCAGCTTGTGCAGGTTGTGATTGTGCGGATTGATTGTTTTCAGGCGGAACAGCTAAAACTTCAATCGCGACTCTCTCAATCTGCTCTACTTTTTTTATTTCTGCTTCTATCTGTGCCGGTAGCGAACCGCGTAAAGGAGAATCTTCTGGTAAAATAAGCGTGATTTTTGCAAAATCATTATTGACCACACAGCCATGCACTATTTCCGGTTCTACACTGACAAGTGGTTGTCCGTTATCCAAGGTAATGCGGGAAAAAGCTGCTTCAAACTGTCTTTCTATGTCCATCTATTTTTTTATTGCTGATTGATTATAAAATAAAAGTTATGTCAAAATTATATACATTTGGAGAAATGAAGCAATTATTAAATGCTAATACAGAAAATATTAGCGAAAATAATTTGGTGAGAGGTTTCAGTATTGATTCACGGACAATGAAAGACGGCGATTTGTTTTTCTGTATCCAAGGTGAAAATACGGACGGACACAATTATATCACTCAAGCACTGGAAAAAGGAGCCTGCGGAATTGTAGCTATTCCTGAAAATATCCCGCAATCTTTGAGAAAGCGTGATTTGCCGTGCATCTTAGTTGCGGATCCTAATAAAGCATTACGGGAATGGGCCGCGGATGTAAGAAGGCAGTTCAGCGGAAAAGTTCTGGCAATAACCGGAAGTAATGGAAAAACTTCAACCAAAGATATTCTCGCCGGTTTATGTCGTTATCTCGATCCTCAGGCTTACTCAACCCCAGGAAACTATAATAACTTCATAGGCGTCCCTTTGACCATCCTGAGCGCAGTTCAGCAAGCAAAGTGGTGGATCATAGAAATTGGAACAAACCAATTTGGAGAAATTGCGGAATTGTCAAATATTGTCCAGCCGACAGCAGGAATTATTACCAATATCGGTGAAAGTCACTTGGAGTTCCTGGGAAGTACTGCAGGAGTTGCAAAAGAAAAATCCGGGTTATTTGCAGGCATGAATCCCGAAAGCAATGTTGTTATTCCGGATTCATTACTGCATCTGCAACTGGTGGAAGAAGCTGCAGCAAAGGCTGGAGTCAGCATTACAAAAACATCACAACTCTCAGAAAAATCTCCAGCAGGACAAAACAAATTCCGCCTTTTTGAGGAAGAGTTTGAAACTTCAATAGACAGTCCTCTTTTACGACAGAACCTGATTTTGGCTTTAACACTTTTGCAATTGGAAGGTGTACCTGTTTCAGAACTTAAGTTGGCGACGCGTTCACTTAAGTTGTTTGTTAAAGGACGTTTTCAACAGATAATCAAGGATGATTGGATTTTGATTGATGATACATATAATGCTAATCCTTCTTCATTTAAAAGTGTACTCGAAAATCTAAACAAAATGTTTCCGGAGCGCCGTAAAATTGTAGTCTGTGGAGTGATGGCGGAACTGGGTGATTCAAGTCCTGAATTTCACCGTAAAGTCGGGAATACTATGGTCAACTGCGGTGTTGAGAAGATGTTCGGACTTGGCGGTGTGGAAATAGAATATTATCTAGCAGGCTGGAAAAACTCAGGAGGGGGAAAAACAGCGGCCAAACACTTTAATGAATTAACAGAATTACTGCATTCATTCAAAGCAACGCTGCAGGCAGAAGATGTTGTGCTTGTTAAGGGTTCACGTTCCGCAAAGATGGAAAGATTTGTGGAAGCTATGTTATGAGTGGATAAATTGAAGTATTAGTCGGAAACTTTTTCTTTTAAATCATCAATCAGAATTCCGGCTTTTTCTGCAACCTGTTTCTCTTCCGCAAGTTCAAGAGTCTTGTTTAGAGTGTTTTTTAAGGTCTCTGAAATATTACTTTCTTCAAACCAGTCTCCAATGTTTCCAAGTGTAATTCCATGAGAACCTGCATAATATGCAAATCCAGCTACAAGACCTATTATAACAATCATTTTTTTCATAATTTTCTACTCTTTAAAAACATTAAATTTAGAGCCATAACTGATCAGGATTCAAAACAATGGATTCTTCACGTTTAGGTCCGGTTGAAATGATTGAAACCGGTGCTCCCACCAGTTCAGACAAGCGCTCAAGATAGGCCAGCATTTCCGGAGGAAGTTGATCATAGTCCGTGATGCCTGCAGTTTTGCAGTTCCAACCAGGCATTTCTTCATACACAGGAGTTACATTCTCGAGGGATCTTGGAAGATTTTCCGTAAGCTCTCCATCTGCCAAACGATAGCCCACTGCGATTTTGAGTGTTTCAAATTTGTCCAGCACGTCAAGCTTCATGATTGCCATACCGGTTATTCCATTGAGCCTCACAGCCTGACTCACAAGTAATGCATCAAACCAACCACATCTTCTGGGACGTCCAGTGGTTGCGCCGAATTCTTGACCTTCCGATTGTAGTAATTCACCGTCCTTATCAAACAATTCTGTCGGAAAAGGACCGCTTCCAACACGTGTAGTGTAAGCTTTAACAATGCCTAAAACGTCTGTGATCCGTGTAGGGCCGATTCCTGCGCCTGCACATGCACCTCCGGCTAAGGTGTTGGAGGAAGTGACAAAAGGATAAGTCCCGTGGTCAACATCCAAAAATGTCCCTTGTGCTCCTTCAAATAAAATGTTTTTTCCCTGCTCAACTAACTGATTGACGAGCAGTGGTGTATCGCAAATGTACGGTTTTAGCTTTTTCAGATAAGTAGTAAATTCTGCAAATATTTGAGCTGCAGAAAACGGTGTTTCTGCTGATTTATACAAATGCTCCAATCGTTGATTATTTTCAACAACAAGTTCCTCCAGCCGACCCCTGAAATGTTCCGTTTCCAGTAGATCTCCAACTCGGACTCCTGAACGTCCGATTTTATCTTTATAAGCAGGTCCAATTCCTCTACCTGTAGTACCGATTTTATTTTTACCTTTTTGTTCTTCTCCGAGACGGTCAAAGGTTTTATGCCACGGCATCACGAGTTGTGCACGGTCGCTGATGTGCAAATGATTTTCGACGTCAATTCCCATTTGTTCTAGTTCTTCAATTTCTTTAATCAACTCAGCCAAATCGATGACAACACCATTTCCGAGAACGGAAGTAGTTTTTCGCAGGATTCCTGAAGGCACAAGGTGTGTAACGAAAGTTTTGTCGCCGAACATCACTGTATGTCCTGCATTATTCCCACCCTGATAACGCACAACTGCATCCGCACGCTCGGTGAGTAAATCCACAATTTTACCTTTGCCTTCGTCCCCCCACTGAGTGCCGACTATTATTACACAAGCCATAATTTTTAATGAAGCTGAATATTTAAAAGTGTTTATGAAGAAAGTTCTTTGGCACGCTGATAAGCCAGTTGGATTCCGTCTTTGATGGATTCACCAACTTTTTTCTCCTCAAAATGATTAAGCGCGGCCTGGGTTGTTCCACCCGGAGATGAAACTTGTTGCCGCAGGGTTTCCGGAGAAATCTGTTGTGATTCCCAAAGCAAAGTAGCGCCGCGAATAGTATTTTGCACAAGTAACTGTGCATCTGTTTCTGAAAACCCTAATGACTTCGCAGATGCGGTCATTTGCTCTGCAAAGTAAAATAAATATCCGGGACCGCTTCCGGAAATCGCAGTGGCGGCGTCAATCGCGTCTTCATCTTTTGCCTCGAGACACTTTCCACATGCAGAAAAAAGAGTCTTTACCCATTCACGTTCCTCTTTCTCTACATCGGAC
>JACNKY010000094.1 GCA_014381795.1 Pseudomonadota bacterium
ACTGAGCATGGACATGGAAGCAGATCTTGGTATTGACTCGATTAAACGTGTTGAAATAATGTGGTCCCTGCAGGAACAACTACCTCACTTACCTCAGGTCAGCGGTAGTGAAATTGGCGAATTACGCACCCTCAAGGAAATTGTCGATCATTTAGGTTCGCTTGCTCCAGCAGAAACCAGCGGTGCTGCGATTATTCCAGCTCCGGTTTCAGATTCTTCTGAGCCTGTAAAAAAAAACTCCTGAACTCAAAGCCTGAATTCGAGGTAGCAGAACATCAGGTCACGCTCGGCCTGGCACAGGCCGTCCCGCTTGCATCTCCGGGATTTCTACGTAAGGAACTTCCTGAAAATCCACTCTGTTTGCTTACAGACGACGGTTCTGCTCTCGCGACGGCACTGGCTGAGGCCTTACAGGGACAAGGGTGGACTCCCGTTATTTTGCGTTTCGCTGGAATTTCCGCATTTGGAAACAGCAAACGTAAAGCGTTCAGCAAAGAAACATCCGTCATCGAATTGTCTTCTTCTGCAGAAACTGAATTACAATCCTCACTCAAATCCTTCTCCGAAAAACACGGCAGTTTTGGAGGTTTCATTCACCTTCATCCTGCAGCAAAATCTTCTTCTGAAACAAAGTTAGAAGACGGTACAAACGCTTTTCTCAAGCAGGCTTTCCTTTCTGCAAAAAACATTTATCCTGCTTTACGCGAATCCGCACAATCCCGAAACAGACGAAGTCATTTCCTCGCAGTGGCACGTCTTGATGGTGAACTTGGAATGGGTTCCGGAGCATTCAACGCGCCTAGCAGCGGACTTTCCGGCTTGATTAAAACCGCCGGAGTGGAATGGCCGGATGTCTTTTGCCGTTTCCTGGATTTGCAGCCTGAGTTAAAAGCTGAAACCGCGGCAAACTGTATTTTACAGGAACTCCAGGATCCGGATTTGCGAATCAGCGAAGTCGGCTACTCCGCCAGCGGAAAGTCCGGAACAGCCAGGATGACCGTTAAACCAAAAAATGTAAGAGATTTAACAACCGCAAAAGCCGGAAAGTCATTAAATGAAAAATCTGTTTTTCTGGTAAGCGGCGGTGCGAGAGGTGTGACCGCGGAGTGTGTGGTGAAACTTGCAGAAACACAACCCTGTAATTTTATTTTGTTGGGTCGTTCCCCGCTGGAAGATGAACCTGAATGGGCAAAGTCGGTCGGTGAAGATAAAATTAAATTAAAACAGGCCGCAATGCAGGTGCTTATTGAAAAAGGTGAAAAACCAACTCCTCAAAAAGTAAATCAACTCGTAGGAAAAGTTGAAGCAGGACGTGCCATCAGGAAAAATATGGAACGTATCCAAAACGCAGGAGGACAAGCTGAATACGTTAGCGCGGACGTGACTGACGCAAAAAAGATGAAAGCCGCAATTGCACCAGCATTCAAAAAATACGGTGCTGTGACAGGTGTGATTCATGGGGCGGGAGTTCTTGCGGACAAGCTCATTGAGAAAAAGACGGCGGAAGATTATGATGCAGTCTGTTCCACTAAAATAGACGGAATTAACGCGCTTTTGAAAAGTGTTAACCCTAAAAATTTAACTCATCTGTTGTTGTTTTCATCTGCCGCTGGATTTTACGGTAATGCGGGACAGTCTGATTATGCCATGGGAAATGAAGCCCTGAACCGGATTGCTTTGTTGTTCAAACAAAATCATCCAGAATGCCACGTTACTTCATTCAACTGGGGTCCGTGGGAAGGTGGAATGGTCAGTCCTGAATTGAAAAAATTGTTTGAGGAACGTAACGTTGAAGTAATTTCAGTTGAAGCCGGAACCCGTGTCTTTGTAGAAGAAGTTAGCTCTGCAGGACAAGTGAATCCGCTTGTGCTGATTGGAAATTCAATGGTTGTTCCAAATGAAGCGGAGACAGATTTACGCAAGTGGGAAATTACGCGGGAAATTAATTTGCCGGCTAATCCGATTTTTAAAGATCATGCAATCGGGGATAATCCAGTTCTGCCTGCAGTTCATGCTATGTCCTGGATGGCAGACGCGTGTGAACAGGGGCTTCCCGGTTTTAAGCTTTCACGCTGTAGTAATTTCAAAGTGCTCAACGGTGTTAAATTTGATAAAAGTATTGCTGACAAATATACGCTTGATCTGCAGGAAATTGAGCGTGAAGATGGAAAATACGCGGAGATTGAGGTTAAAGTTTCAAGCAAATCCGGAGTCGGAAATTCCGGAAATAATCGCCCCCGTTTTCATTACAGCACACAGGTGCGTTTAGAACAACAGCTTCCAAAAGCTCCGCTGCATGACCGTATAGATTTAAGCAACACACACAATTTGCCCGGAGCAGCTTTTTATCAGGACGGCACTTTATTTCACGGGCCGAAATTTCAGGGTATTGAACAAGTGCTCAATATCAATGAACAGGGTTTAACGCTTGAATGCAGCTTGCTGGAAAATTCTGGTTTGGAAGAAGGTCAGTTTGCTTCACAGGATTTTAATCCTTTTGCACTGGATCTTGCTTTTCAGGCAATGCTGATTTGGGCCTGGCGTTTTCATCGATCGGGAAGTCTACCTTTGAAAACAGAGACGTTTGAGCATTTCCGCAAAGTCCCCTTTGAAACAAGGTTTTATCTGAGCATGTCAGTTAACAGGAATTCTGCAACCGCTCTCAGCGCAAACCTGTTTCTACATGATGAGGCAGGTTTGATGTATGCCCGGATGACAGGTGCAGAAGTAACACTGAGTAAATCTTTAAATGCTTTGTTTGGGAAAAAGTGAGTAGAGTTGCGGGTTTTGGTTTCTTTCTAAGAATTTATCATTTCGAGAGTAAAGATAAATCTTAATGAATTTTGTATTCTGCTTAAAATAATATTTTCCTCCTCGCTCGAATTAAAACTGTTTCAGTACTTATTACCTAACTACAAGGTATGAAAAATAAAAATAATTTTGAATGCTTGAAAAAGAACAAGAATCAAAGCAAATCCAGGATTAAGAAATAAATGCAAGCAATCGCCGTTATCGGCCTTTCATGTCTCTTTCCTGAGGCAAATACACCAGCAGAATATTGGCAAAATTTACTGCAGGAAAAAAATTCCTGCACCTCTGCGACTGAATTAAATTTGGATACCGAGCCGACCCGTTTTTTGACAGACAAAAAAGGGGTGGCTGACAAATTTTACTGCGCTCGCGGTGGTTACATCCGTGATTTTACATTGGATGCGGATGGTTTTCTACTCCCTGCGGAACGCATCGAAAAACTTGGTGAAACTTTTCAGTGGCCTCTGCATGTCGCCCGTGAAGCATTGCGTGACAGCGGTTATTATGGAAATCCCAAAATCCTGAAAGAATGCGGCGTGGTGCTAGGCAATCTTTCATTTCCGACAAAAGCATCAAATCACTTACTCTTGTCTTTATATCAGCAAACGCTCGATCCGCTGTTGAAAACCGCGTTGAACCGTCCGGATTTCAGCCTTGATTCATTTGCTCAGCAAAATAATTACTCGCTGGAAAATTCGCGGATTTCAGGACTTCCCGCCTCGATAGTAGCTCAGGCATTAGGTTTGTCTGCTCACAGTCTAGCACTGGACGCAGCCTGTGCATCATCTTTGTATGCGGTGGCATTGGCTTGTCATTATTTGCAAAGAGGAAAAACAAATTTAATGCTGGCAGGAGCAGTGAGCGCGGCCGATCCGTTTTTTGTAAACATGGGTTTTTCCATTTTCCACGCATATCCACAA
>JACNKY010000312.1 GCA_014381795.1 Pseudomonadota bacterium
TTGCAGATGCTTCACTGACGAGTACCACAGCTGGTGCTATCAATACTTTCGTACTGCTTACTTCAAGTTTGAGCATTGTACTGGCGCATGCTGCAATCGAAAAAGGCGATCGTGAAAATTCTTTTCTCTATATTTGGTACACAATCGGTGGTGGAGTAGTATTTTTAGGTATAAAAGCCTATGAATATACCGGCAAAATTGTGCATGGTCATGTCATCACGGAAAATTTATTCTGGTCGTTTTATTACACAATGACCGGATTACATGCTTTACATGTGATCGGCGGGATGGTCATCATGGCACTTATTTCTTTTGACATCCGTAAAGGTCACAACTATCAACGAGTAGAACTGATTGGTATTTACTGGCACTTTGTTGATCTGGTTTGGATCTTTTTATTTCCTCTTTTGTATATCGCAAATTTCTAAAATGATAACATTTTTGTTACAGGTCAAATTATGAGTGATGCATACGCACATCCCAATTATATTAAAATTTGGTTTTGGCTGCTCGGTTTATTGGCACTCAGCGTGGCTGGACCAATGCTTGAAATACCAACACTAACCATTATCACCGCCTTTGGAATTGCTGTAGTAAAAGCCTACTTGGTTGCCGCCTATTTCATGCACCTCAAGTTCGAAAAAATGATAATCTGGTTTTTACTAATCCTTTCTCTTTGCCTGCTTGGCGTTTTCTTTTTTGGTACAGCTCCAGATCTAATGATGACAGAAGGAGATCAATGGATAGATTGTATTGCCGACAAATCCTGTGTTGAGCAACGCTTGTGACTCTCCCTTCAAGCCAACCAGCCATGTTTGCTGCTTCAGATGTTTCTCAGCCAAGCCAGCCTCAGCGGGCCAAATCACCCGTTTCCAGCGGTGTTGTCGGAATGCTTTTATTTATAGTCACTGAAGTTATGTTTTTTGGGGCACTAATAAGCGCATATCTGGTGATACGTGCCGGACTGGATGAATGGCCTCCCTGGGGACAACCAAGATTACCTGTCGAAACTACCGCATTTAACACTTTGGTCCTCTTAGTCAGTGGCTTGCTGATGGCTTACTCACGTAACTTGCTGCAGAAAAACGAATTTACGCAGGGACGCAGATGGCTTGGATTTTCTATCCTGTTGGGGACATTCTTTTTAATATCTCAAGGATATGAGTGGGTGGAGTTAATTAAATACGGATTGACTATCTCATCCAGCGTGTACGGCGGTTTGTTCTATTTAATTATTGGCGCACACGGATTCCATGTGATTGGAACACTTGCGTTTTTGATATATGCCTGGAAGCGTTTGGGAGCATCGGTTAATCCGCTCACCCCTGAAGGACTTTTACCGGTTCAACTGTTGTGGTATTTTGTTGTCTGTGTCTGGCCGGCACTTTATGTGCTGGTTTATTTGTAGTGATTCTCTCAAAACCATTAAAGACCTGCTAAGTTCTAAAATATAATCTAAAAAGTGATATGGCTCAATTAAAGCAATTCCTGTTTGTCTTAAGTTTTAGTCTGACTCCCGGCCTTGCAAAGGCATGCTCTGTTTGCTTTTCCGGAAGAGAGGAAAGTCTAGAAGCATATTATCTAACTACAATTTTCCTTACTCTGCTTCCGCTTATAATGCTTGCCTCAATCGGCTTCTGGCTTTTTCGACAACACCAAAAAGCCGCATAATTTTTCTCAACTTAAATTCTCATGACTGTACTCAACAGATCCGGGAAAACACTCCTTTTTCTAACTGTGCTTTTTTTGAGTATCTTTTCCCTTCAGGCAGGAGAACTGCGTCCGTCCGGACTTATTTTTAATGATTATCCCGGTTCAACAGTTGTAGTGATTGACAAGTCGGCATGCCGATTGATGGTCTACAAATTTCAGGAATCATGGGAAATGGACCAGGTTTTCCCCTGTACAACTGGAAAAGTAGACGGTGATAAATTCTATGAAGGAGATCTTAAAACACCTATCGGAATTTATTGGCTGAATCAAGCATGGGCAGGATGGGAACTGGCACAGTATTACGGTAATGAAGCTAACGTGTACGGTACAGGAGCTTTTGAAGTAAGTTACCCAAATTATTATGATCAAGTTGTTGAACGTAAAGATGGTAACGGCATCTGGATTCATGGAACCACAAAGGGCAACCCTATCCCTACGCGTGGTTGTATTTCGGTCAGCAACAATGACTTCCTTAAACTGACGCACTCTGTTGAATTGGGCGACACTGCAGTGATTATTGAAGAAAAGGTATCCTTTTCTTCCAGGGAAGAAATTGACCTTGAGCAGCAAATTTTATTAGGAACAATAGAGTCATGGCGGAGAGCGTGGGAAGAGAATGATACTGAAAATTACCTTTCATATTATTCAGATAATTTTCTCAGTGAGAAGTGGAATGCGAGTACCTGGCGTGAACACAAACTTAATGTAAATACTCAAAACGAAAGACGTCGAGTTCTTATAAATGATCTGTCAGTCCTGAAGAGCAAGAATATTTACCACATTCGTTTTGTACAGACCTATACATCTTCTACTCTCAACGATGTCGGTTTCAAGCACCTCTTTCTCATCAAAGAGGCAGACGGTCTTAAAATCGTCAGTGAAAACTGGACTCAGTTAAAACAGTACTCTGCCAGCCCTGCATTTCAATACGCGTATAAGGAGTCTCCTCAAAATTCAATGTGATCCTTAAGTTAAAATTTTTTAACTCCTCATTCGATTTCCTATTATATCTCCCTTCTTTCTCTAGACCTGTTCTGTAATCTTCGGACGTATTTCATAAGTGATAGAGCATCAGGTATACCAGTACACCTGTAACTGAAACATATAACCAGAGAGGTAATGTTACCCTGGCAATTTTAGGATGCTGCTTAAAATTACCCGTTGCTGCATAATAGACCGTCGTCAGAACCAGTGGTAAAACAACTGCTGAAAGTGAAATGTGTGAAATTAGGATAAAAAAGTACAAAGGTCGTATCCAGCCTTCTCCCTGAAATGACGTGTCGCCGTGAAATGTGTGGTAAGTGAGATAACTGATTAAAAATAAAAAAGAGAAAGTTAAGGCACTCAGCATCATTTTTATGTGACGAGTTTGGTTACCCTTCCTGATCGCCAGATAACCTAAAATAAGACAGCCAGCGCTCATAGAGTTAAGCAAAGCGTTAACTGCGGGTAGAAAGCTCAGATTAAAAGAACCTTCTTCTGGAGCAGGCTCTCGAAGGTAAATCAACCAAAACAAAACAAAAATAATTCCAGCCGAGAGTATTACTATTGAACTGAGAACAGTCCTGTTGGAAAATGGAATAGTCATAGTTTTTCCTTTTTAAGATGAACATCTGCCAGGACGTAAAATAATAATCCTGTCAAGGTTGCCGCAATTGCAGTATGTAATGCAGAAACAGGCGCAGGCACACGTAAAACAGCGTTTAGAATACCAACACATATTTCCAGAAGTATCAGGAAAACAATACTGAATCCATGCACATGATAACCATGACTGTTCTTCAGCCAGAACCACGACATCAACATCAGCGCCAACCCACCGCTCAGAGCAATCAGACGATGCAGCATGTGAATCCATTCATTTACAAAGACAGGCAGGAATCGTCCCTGATATTCTACAGGTGCCGGAGCTAAAACGTGTCCCTCAATTCCTGACCAGGCCGAAATGTCAGTTCCGCTCATACCAAATGTGACAACACTTCCCTCGTGACATCCCGGAAATG
>JACNKY010000069.1 GCA_014381795.1 Pseudomonadota bacterium
AAGTCACAGACAAAAACTGCGGCATGCGGTAAAGCAACAGCAGGCCAACACTAAAAACACTAACTCCTCGTTCCACAATTAAATATATCAGCCGATAAACCGTTTCCATCGAAAGGATGAAAGTCAGTATTCCGGAAGCCAATACAAACGGAAAAATCAGCTGTAAAAATATTGAACGAGAGAGCAACATAAAGAAATGTTAGAGCTGGTCCTTGATTTGCCATGCCACGCGCATAGCGTTGAGTCCGTCCTGACCGGTGACTTTTGGTTTTTTGCCTTCACGTACCGCAGACATAAAACTTTCTATTTCTGCTAATAAAGCATCCCCTTTTTCAAGTTGAAAGGTTTCCGGACGAAGATTTTCCGGATCAGGAACTGCGTCGGAATTCACCTGTAATTTGCGTGCCTGCCCTGTTCCGTAATCGAGTGAGAGATAAAGTCCGGACTGGAAAATCCGCATTTTGCGTTCGGCTTTGTCGGAAACACGACTGGCCGTTAAGTCCGCAATACATCCGGAAGGAAAGCGCAGTCTCGCGTTGGCCAGGTCTGCAGTTGCGGTGATGATGTTTACACCTGTACCTTCCACAGATTCTGGATACTCTCCAACCACTGCCAACACCAGATCAATGTCATGAATCATTAAATCTAAAATAACATCTACGTCAGTTCCGCGTTTTGGAAATGGTGCAATGCGGATGTTTTCAATAAATTTTGGCTGATCAATTAACTGCTGAAATTCGGTAAAAACGGGATTGAACCGTTCCAGATGCCCGATCTGCAGCCGTACATTTTTGTCCCTTGACAACTGTTCCAGCTCTTCTGCTTCTTCAATTGTAGCAGCAAACGGTTTTTCGAGCAAAACATGAACTCCGTTTTGCATAAAGGTTTTTGCCGTTTCATAATGATGCACGGTTGGTACAACGATGCTCACGGCGTCTACACGATCCAACACCTCGTTATAATCAGTATAATAAGGAACCTCAAGTTCATCCGCAACTTTTTGAGCCTGTTCCGGATCAATATCAACTACACCAATCAATTCGGAGTCAGCAAGTCCGGCATATTTTTGAGCATGAAAGCCCCCAAGGTAGCCCACACCAATTACTGCAGTTTTTAACATTTTCATTCTTTTTGTTAGTTATACGACTTGATAAATTAGTGGACGATAAATTGCTTCTGGGATCTCGAGATGATTTTCTTCTGCTGCCTAAAATCACTTAGAGTTTCTTAGCTGTCTTAGCAGCTAAAATTTTTAACTAATATCCAAAAACCACAATACTCAACTCGCGAGTTTTTCCAATTCTAGAATCTGCTGTTTGAGTGCAGACAGAGTCTTTTCGGTAGCAACAACTTTATCGCGTAATTCTGACACCACTTTTTCAGGAGCTTGCTTGAGGAAACCAGGATTGTCGAGTTTGCTACAGCTTTTTTTAACAAAATCCGATTCCGTTTTGAGTTTCTTCTGGAGTGTCTCAATTTCTTTTTTCCAGTCCAAAGCAGAAGCCTCGATGCTGGCTAGTGTATCCTGAAAATAAGCGCTGAGAGTGTCACTGACAGCTTCAGGTGTTTTTTCGCTGATATTCAATTCACTCAAACGGGCAAGACGGATTATCAAGTCATGATTTTCACGAAAAAGTTCTGCATGTTTTGCGGAATCAAGTGTCGCAGAAACATTTTTATCAAGACCGATCTTCGCTTTTTCACGCAGGGCACGGATTTGCGAAATACTTTCCTTGATGATTTCAATGCGGCCGTGTGCTTCCTTAAATTGATAAGGCTGTACTTGAGGCCACTCGCTGACAGCCAGCATTTCGGGTTGCTTAAATTGTCCCCAGAGTGCTTCTGTGACAAAGGGCACATAAGGATGGAGCAGCTTTATCAGAGATGAAAAAGCATAAGCCAGCACCTGATTATCCTCTGCTGAGCGCTGTGGATTTTTATCCATTTCGAGATACCAGTCACAAAAGTCACCCCAGAAGAAACTTTTTAAATTATCCACAACATCCGACAAGCGATGTGCTTCAAGACCAGTCTGCGTACTATTAATCAAATCATTCAGTCCGTGCAGCAGCCATTGCGCAAGTTCAGATTTAACATTTTGGGGCGCTGCGAGCGGAGTATTTTCTGGAATTGTCATTAAAATGTATCTACCGGCATTCCAAATTTTATTGGCAAAACGACGGCTGCTTTCCATTTTTTCCGGAAAAAGCCGCAAATCCTGACCGGGTCCTGTTCCTAAAATGAGGGCAATCCGCAAGGCATCCGCACCATACTCTTTAATACTGACTAAAGGATCAATCACAGATTTAGGTTCAGATTTTGACATCTTTTTACCGTCACGTGTACGGATAAGTCCATGCAGATAGACGGTTTTAAAAGGTACATCTTGCAGCATATAAGTCGTCATCAAAATCATCCGCGCCACCCAGAAAAACAGGATATCATAACCTGTTTCCATAATATTCGTCGGATGGAATTTTTGAAAATCCGGACTGCGTTCCAATATCTCTTCCAGTGTCAGAGAAAAATCATAAGCAAGTTTCGGATCCACCAGAGTGCTCCATGTCCAGAGTGCGGATGAAAACCAGGTGTCCAGTGTGTCCGGATCCTGCTCCCAACCGTCCGCGACTTCAAGTGGTTGCAGACTCACCTTTGTTTCAGCATCACGGTAATAAACCGGAATG
The DNA here is from genome assembly GCA_014381795.1 of Pseudomonadota bacterium. Lineage (GTDB taxonomy): Bacteria > SAR324 > SAR324 > SAR324 > NAC60-12 > Arctic96AD-7. The sequence goes on from JACNKY010000069.1 coordinate 2,685, forward strand.
CGGTGTCCCCACCAAATTTGACGTGAAATACACCAGTCCTGCAAATTATCAATCCAGTGAAAATAAGTAGAATCAAAACGTTCCGGAACCAGACTAATGTCTCCTGAACGTACTACGTCGATCATAACTTCTTTGAGACTTTGCTTTCCCCCTTTCCACTCAACAGCTGGTTTGTTCACGTCAATAAACCACTGCTCGCGGATTTGCGGTTCAATCGCGCCGCCTCCGCGGCTGTTAAAAGCTTTGCTGTGTGTATAATCCGTATCTGTTTTAACCAACAAACCCTTGGCCTGTAGTTTTTCCACAATTTGCGGACGCGCCTCGTCGATCGACATTCCTGCAAATTCATTGGCGATCGACAGTAAATTCCCGTCAAAATCAATAATCGGTTCCTTTTCCAGACCATGCCGTTCAGCAATACCAAAATCCACATGATCGTGCCATGGCGTAATTGTCATCACGCCTGTTCCGAATTCCGGATCAACCACATCATCCTTGATAATAGTGGCGGTTATCTTTCCATTGATCCATTCGCATTCAAACGTATCACGGTGTTTGTACTGCATATAACGCTGATCATCCGGATGCATGACAACATATTTGTCACCGAATTTAGTTTCCGGACGTACCGTGCCGATCTGGAAGGGGCCGTATTGAAAAGTGAAAAACGGGGAATTAGTATCTTTGCGTTCCACTTCATCATCGGAAACATTGGTTTTAAGGTACGAGTCCCAATTGACGATACGTGGTCCGCGGAAAATCAAACCATCTTCATACATCCTTTTAAAAGTCTCATTCACACAACGGTTAAGTTGCGGATCCATCGTGTAGCGCTCACGGCTCCAGTCACAACTTGAACCAAGTGCCTTGACCTGGTTACGTATTGTGCCTTGAGAATTTTTGACATATTCCGCAATCCGCCGCAACACCTCATCACGACCCAATTCCGCACGTGGATCAGCAATTCCTTCCTGAGCTTTGATCTGCTGCAAAACCACATTTTCAGTA
>JACNKY010000068.1 GCA_014381795.1 Pseudomonadota bacterium
TAGGGACGCGGTCTACCGGATATAAACGCTGATCCGGATACATCTCTCCGGCAGTGTTTGCGTCTCCAGCCACTTGCCAGCCACTAAGATAAATTGCTTTCAGTCCTGCTTGCACCTGTTGTACAGCCTGATTTCCAGTCAAAGCTCCCAACGTGTGGACATAAGGATTTTCCTTCATTAAGTCCCACAGACGTTCTGCTCCGACTTTAGCTAGGGTATGCTCCACCTTCAGCGAGCCCTGCAGTTTGTTGACATCTTCAGCTCCATAGGGGCGATCAACACCTTGCCAGCGTGGATTGTTAGACCATTCTTCTTTCAGACTTTGCATTTGTGTATTGTTCGACATGGGAACTCCTGATTATCATGTTAGTAATTCCGGAATAACGTTCGTGATCCCGGATTGAGGCTTTTTGCTCCTGACAGAGAAAAAGATTTGTATCATGATATTTCAGTGAAAAACAAAAAACAAGCGAAAATTCGCTAAAAATGATATTTTTTTAAATTTATATTAAAAGGTAGCTCCCTCGACGCTTCTTGAGCGGTGTCGAAAGGGGGTTACAGTGAAACACAAAGATGTAGAATTATTAATAACTGTAGCCCGGGACTCCGTTCCGGGGAAAAATAAAGGCAGAGATTAAAGAACATAAAGCTAAACAAAATTTTCTTCGACCCCTCTTCTACTCCTTTTCAACTCCTCTTCGAGCACGCTCAGAGAATAGCCTCAAGGATTAGTTTTTAGAGCTGCTCAAATTAAAATAAAATCGACAGTGTCAGCAGCCAAAATACTTTTTTAGCGTGTTGCTTTTCTCTAAAATAATTGCATCTTTTATCTTGCTTAGTTAACTTTAGCAGGTATACTGCTTCTTTTCGGGGAATCTTTTGGGGTTTTAACTGCGAAGGATTATTCATGAATACTGTTGAAATTAATTTCCCTGACATTTTTCAGCGAGAGATTTTTCAGGCAGTATTTGATTTTTCTATCTCAACTAATAGAGGAATATTATGGCACATTATTTAGTTCAGGCATCCTACACGTCTGGTTCTTGGGCAACTCAGATCAAAGATCCTCAAAATAGGATTGAGCAGGTAGGAAAGATGTTTGCTGCGAAAGGGATAAAGTTCATTTGTGGATTCTACGCATTTGGCGATTATGATCTTTGTTTCATTTCTGAAGGTCCTGACAACCAAAGTATGGCATCAGCTCTTATTGCTGCAGTAGGAGGAGGTGCTATCTCAAAAATGCATACTACTGTGCTGATGACTCCTGAAGAAGGTCTCGAGGCCATCAAAGCAGCCGGATCTGTAGAATACAGACCACCTGGTTCCTGAATCCTGTGAATTTGTTTTAAGCGGTCGGTCTTGTAGATAGGCCTCATTCAGGAAGAAATAATAAAGACAGTAATAAATACTGTCTTTATTTTGGTTAATCAATTTATATTTTCTGTAAGGAAGGAGTTTTTATGGATACTCAAAAAAACCTGATGATGTTTACAATTGTTATTTCTTTCATTTATGGGATTTGGGCCATTTTTGCACCAGAAAGTATTATGAGTGCCTATGGTACGTCGGAAGAATTTGTTAATCCGGTTGTTCTTAATGTTGTTATGTTATTCGGTGTTGCAGCCTGGGTTGTGGCAATTCTTGGATGGCACATTAGGTCAACCGTAACTGAAGAAAACGTTGAGAAAGCCATGAGCTATTTTGCTCTTGCCTGGTTGTTATATGGCCTTCACGGCGTACTGTCAGAAAAGTTGCAAACTTGGCCGGAGGGTCTAGAACCAGCCACCTTTTCCGAGTCGACCATTGGAGGAATAGTTTTCCTCGTTTTCAGTGTTGTTTATTTCATGCTTCGTAAACCAAAGAGCAGCTGAAAAAACAAGTAGAAACTAGCCTTCAGGGGGATTTTGGTCCCCCACCCCCCAGCATCTATTTAATAATCAAAATTTTATTTAACGGCTAAGCTGATTATTCTGAGCTACTGCTTTGTGAATCCCCGTTTAAAACTGCAAAAAATAAAAATAAAAAAACTTGACAAAAATTAGTCGTGCGACTAAACTAGTTAAAATTTAGTCACTCAACTAACTATTATATGTCACAAGATACAAGAAAAAAACTTTTGGAAGGCGCGCAGAAATGTCTGGTGCAGGAAGGTTTCCGAAAAACATCAGTCAAGGCAATTGCACGTTATGCAGGAGTCAATCACGGACTGGTGCATCATTATTTCGGTTCCAAGGAAGAATTATTAGCTGCGCTGGTGCAGGCTGTAGCAAGTGGAGAAAGTCGTCCATACTCAGCTGAGTCAAAAGTAGTTCCACCTCCCGCAGGTGATGATGCAGTTATGGCTCCCGCAGGAATCGAAACATTTGCCAAAAATAGACTGGTTCCCCACCTGACTTCGGATTACAACAAGCTGGTGATGGAAATGCTAATTATGAGTGCAGAAATGCCTTTGGTAGCAGTGCAGATAAAGATGCTGCTGAACAGGCGTCGAGCCTGGTTCGGTAGAATTTTAGACATTGAGGATCCAACCCTGTTGGTGCTGATCAGCAGTGCTTTGATGGGGTTGATGCTCCAATATAAGCTGGACTCCACAATTGACGTGGAAAGAGCGGTAACTCAGTTGTTCAGCATGATAGTAAAAACAAATAAAAAGGAGAAATGATGTTAAAAAAATACAGTAACAAACTGGTGTCTTTGCACTGGATGACGGTTCCACTGATGATTTTAAGTCTGGGAATGGGTACATTCATGCTGGCTGAAATGCCAAACAATCTTGAAAAGATTAATTCTTTACAAGTACACATGATTATTGGTTTTGTGGTAGGCCTGCTGACGTTGATCCGGATTTTCGTCAAAAAGAATCATCTACCACTGGAGCCTTTGAAAGTTGAAAACGAAGCCCGGAAAAAGTTAATAAAAGTCACTCACTTTGCGCTTTATAGCTTAATCTTACTGATGGTTGCCAGCGGTGTTACTTTATCCATTATGTCCGGATTAGGTGAAATTGTTTTCTTCGGTTCTTCTGCACCGCTTCCGGAGGACTTTAGTATTTATCTGCCAAGGAAAGCACACGGTATTTTCGCGAAAGTGTTGTTTGCATTCATCGGCATCCACATTGTCGGTGTTCTTCTTTATAAATTCAAAACTGATTCCAGTATTTCCAAAAGAATGTGGTTTGGAAAATAAACTAATTAGCATTAATTCAGCAAAACAATTATAGGAAAAAACATGAAAAATATAATTGCCGGCATAGAAGGGCATTTTGAACAACTTGGTTATTTTATTTATGCTCGACGCTGGCCCGTCATTGTGGTGTCACTGCTCTTGTTTGCAGCAATGTCGTCTCAGTTGCCAAATATAAAATTTGACACCTCTAACGAAGCATTTATAGACCCTGATGATCCAGTTTTGAATCAATATGACGCTTTCCGGGATCAGTTTGGACGTGATGAAGTTGTAGTAGTCGCAATCAAACCCACGGATGTCTTTGATCGTGAATTTTTGGAGCGTCTCAAAACATTTCATGAAGAGCTCGAAAATGAAGTGCCGTATCTTGACGAAGTAATCAGCCTCGTAAACGCAACTTCAATCCGTGGTGAACAAGATGAGTTGATAGTCGAAGAACTGCTCGAAAACTGGCCGGAAGACGAAGCTGAAATAGCAAAGCTCAAAAAAGATGTTCTCT
>JACNKY010000310.1 GCA_014381795.1 Pseudomonadota bacterium
GAGAGCTTAGTGCTTGCAGTAGGGGAAGGATTGCCCGGCCGGAGGGCAGAGGGGTAAAGGAGGATTTTCGAATCACACGAGGTGACAAGGATCTAGGACGTTTTGCTGTTTGACAGTCTTAGTCAGTGGAATCTTCGATGGCTTTCTTAAATTCTCTAGGAATTGACTTGGTAGTTTTTATTCCTAGTTGTTTCAACATTTGAACCTGACTTACCATGCTGCCTCCGCCCTTACTCAGTTTATTATGAGCATTTTCAAAAGACTTATTTGCATCACTGATTTTCTCACCAATCTTGACAAAATCTTCCAGGAAACCATGTATTTTTTCATAAAGTTTTGCACCTCTATAAAAAATTTCTTTCACATTCTGAACCTGTTTTTCCTGTCTCCAGAGCTGATTTACAATCCCGACCACCATCATTAAACTGGCAGGAGTAACAATGATGATATTTTTGTTAAACGCATCTGAGGTCAAGCCGCTGTCAAGTTTCTGAGCGAGTGAGTAGGCAGATTCGATCTGCATGAACATGAGCACGTAATCAGGCGAACCGTATTCCTGGAATCCCTCCTGATAACTTTTTGAAGACAATCCCTGGATGTGATTACGTACTGACAGAAGATGTTTTTTGGCATAGGCTTTACGTCTTTCTTCATCATCTTCAGACATATAACTGTTGTATGCTGTCAACGAAACCTTTGAATCCGCAATCATAATACGTTCATTCGGCAGGTTGATGATAAAATCTGGACGTTGCTGAGTACCATCTTCTGTCTTAATCTGAGTTTGTTTTTGATAATGCTCACCCTCGATTAAACCGGCATTTTGCAGGCACTTCTCCAGGATCATTTCACCCCAGTCTCCTTGTTGTTTTGAATCACCGGTAAGTGCAGTGGTGAGATTTTGTGCATCTTGGCTTAAACTTATGCTGACTTCCCTGAAATGTTCAAATTCTGCTTTGATAGTCGCACGTCCGGTTTCGTCTTCAAGATGATACTTTTCAACTTTTTCCTGAAACTCTTTCATTTTTGTTTGAATAGGATTTAGCAGATTCTGGATACTGTCTTTATTTACTTCAGAAAATTGTTTTGCTTTTGTTTCAAAAATTTTGGTTGAGAGATTTTCAAACTCGGTACCCATCAGCTTCTTTGCTTCTTCCAAAAATTTTAATTTTTCTCTTGATTCATTTTCTTTCGATTCCAGCCTTTCTTCCAAAGTAGCATTCAGTACTTGCAACGCGGTAAATTGTTTTTGCTGCAGTTCAAGACTTTCTTCGATTTCCGGAATCCTGTTTGCTTCCTGTGTCAGGACGGCAAACTGCTTGTCGATCTCAATTTTATCCAACTGTAGAGTTTCATATTTATGCTGGAGGAGCTTAAAATCTTCCTCAAGGTTCTCGATTTCAACTGCTTGGGCCAAAACCGTTTTTTTCAGGTAAAACCAACATGCAAAAAATCCTAACACAATACAAAGGATGGAATAAATAATTAATTCGAAATTGATGGATTCAATGTTCATACTTTAACTTTAAGAACTGTGATAGTTGTAATATTTTAGGCTTAGCATTGCTCTTATAATATAGCAAGCCTAAGCTCTTGAAAACAAGATTGCCTCAGATAGTAAATTTTGTGCCTTGTTATTGATCGTAGCGAAAAATTTTGAAACTTCTCATCGAGGACTTGATCCTGATTTCAGACTTTTTACCGAGCCATTAAGAATAATCATTTAAAGAAAAGCTGATGGGATTTAAATCTTTACTCTTTTCCGAGCCTTCAGCTTAAAAAACGATTTCAAAAACTTTCCCGTATAGCTTGCCGGTTTACGGCTGCAGTCTTCCGGAGTACCTTCGAAGACCAGTTCACCGCCTTTGTCACCACCTTCCGGTCCGAGATCAATCAGCCAGTCCGAGGTTTTGATTACTTCCAAATTATGTTCAATTACAAGCACAGAATTTCCTTCATCAACCAGACGGTGCAAGACTTTAAGCAGTCTCGCCACATCATCGATGTGCAGACCTGTAGTTGGTTCATCCAGAATATAGAGAGTCGCTCCACGTGAACGTCGAGCAAGTTCCGCGGATAATTTTAAACGCTGAGCTTCTCCTCCGGAAAGTGTGTTTCCGGCCTGACCTAATTTCATGTAACCCAGACCAACTTCCTCCAGAGTTTTGAGGATACGTTTGATACGCGGCTGTGCTTCAAAAACTTGAACCGCATCGCAAATTTCCATTTCAAGTACGTCTGCGATTGTGTGTCCTTTATAGGTTATGGCCAGAGTTTCACGATTGTAGCGCTTGCCTTTGCACTGATCGCACTTGACCCAGACATCCGACAAAAAGTGCATTTCAATTAAATGAAAGCCATGTCCATCACAACTTGGACAGCGGCCTTCTTTTGCGTTAAATGAAAAACGACGTTTGGCATATCCGCGCTGTTTCGCCTCCGGCATTGAAGCAAATAAGTTGCGGATCGGTTCCATTACTTTGGAATAAGTCGCGGGATTAGAACGAGGAGTACGGCCGATTGCTTCCTGGTTAATCACCATGATGGATTCAAGTTGCTCAATTCCGGAAACTTTTTTGTACGCTCCCGGTTTGATTTGTTTTCCGTTCAATTCTTTTTCCAGCACCCTTTGCAGAACATCGACTACCAGTGATGATTTTCCGGAGCCGGAAACACCGGTTACTACAGTAAAAATTCCCAGTGGAAAATTGACGTCCAGATTTTTTAAATTATTAGCTGAAGCTCCGGAAACTGAAAGCAGATGTTCCGGATTCATGGGTCTGCATTTTTGAGGCAGAGGGATCGATTTTTTCCCGCTCAAGTATTGCGCAGTCAATGTTTCGTTTTTTGCAGTGATTTCAGCGGGACTTCCGGAGGCGGAAACGTTTCCGCCATAATGTCCAGCACCTGGGCCAATATCAAGTAGATGGTCCGCCTGCCGGATTGTGTCCAGATCGTGCTCCACCAAAATCACACTGTTGCCGCGATCTCGCAATTGCTTCAGCGTATGGAGCAGCCGGTCCGTGTCACGCGGATGCAAACCAATGGTCGGTTCATCTAAAATGTACATCACCCCAACAAGTCCGGAACCAATTTGTGAGGCCAGCCGAATACGTTGCGCTTCTCCTCCGGAAAGTGTGGAGGCTTTCTGATCCAGAGTCAAATACTCCAACCCTACATTTTCCAGAAAATTGAGGCGTGTTAATATTTCTCCAAGTGCCTGTTCCGCAACCGTGCGCTGATTTTCAGTAAGCTTCCAGCTTTCAAGTTCACGTCGTGCTTCCGGAACAGTGAACTGACAAAATTGACTTATGTTTCTTTCATTTATCGTCACTGCGCGATATTCCGCCTTCAAACGTTCCCCAGCACATGCTGAACAAAGAGGGTCCTTTAAACGTGAGAAACTGCCCAAACCATCGCAGGTTGGACATGCACCCACATGAGAGTTGAAAGAAAACATGCGTGGAGTTAATTCTTCTTCTTGAAAAAACGCGCGACTCAAGTCACTTTCCACATTGGCCGGAGTTTCAGATAGATATTCAGTTTTTTCAGTTTGATCTGTCACACAGATTTTAAGTAAACCATGTCCCCGTTGAAAAGCGTTTTCAATCGCCTCCGCTAATCTTTTCTGCTCTTCCGGATTTACACGTAGACGGTCAATGCC
>JACNKY010000274.1 GCA_014381795.1 Pseudomonadota bacterium
TTACCATACCGCGGAGCACTAGGACCTTTCTCTGCATATATACGTCGTTTGTTCTCAAGTTTTATAATATGCAGTGTTTCTTTCTGAGAGGAACGTTTATTTTTAGACTTGCACTGCTTAACATCGCAAGCATCCAAAATCAGTGTAACAATAATGTTTTTTTGTAAAAGTGGACTTGATTTATTCGAATTATTCAAAAAATTATTGATTTTATCCTTAGTATTCAAGTCTTTGCAGCTGACAGCACTGGCGCTGTTCTGAAAGCCAAAAACGATGAGCAGCATGACTAAAATCCATAAATGTTTTTTTATCATAAAATATTTTCAGTCTACAGGTTAAAAAACCACAACATGTGTGGATTGGCAGATACTAGCTGAATCCAATTTTGAGAACAAGTCAAAAGACATAATTCGCATATTTTTTAGTATGTTTTTTCGAAAATCACTACTTTTGTTTCCGGCAAACAACTTGACTTTAAGCGAGAAATGCATGATTCTTGATGTCAATAAATTTTGATGATTTGACTCACTGAAATAGTAAAAATGTTAAAAGACCGTATCGAAGATAGTTACACATTTGACGATGTCCTTCTCCTTCCCGGACACTCAAAAGTACTACCCTCCGAAGTATCTGTAAAAAGCAGAATTACCCAGACTCTGGACTGCAATATCCCTTTTTTAAGTGCAGCCATGGACACAGTAACAGAACATAAAACTGCAATCTGTATGGCTCAGGAAGGTGGACTCGGAATCATTCATAAAAACATGAACGCGGAAGAGCAGGCTACACAGGTTAACTTGGTCAAGCGTTCAGAAAGCGGAATGATCTCAGATCCAATTACAGTCGAACCAGAGGAACCGCTGCGGAATGCGCTGAACTTGATGAAACAATACCGTATTTCAGGAGTGCCTGTCAAAAAGGGAAATGAATTAGTCGGTATCTTGACCAATCGTGATTTACGTTTTGAAACTAATTATGACCAGCCTGTTGCTGCTTTAATGACAGGAGGTCGTGAGCGGCTGATAACAGTCTCTCCCGGTATTGAAATGGATGAGGCCAAGCGTCTACTTCATAAACATCGGATTGAAAAACTGCTTGTTGTATCCGCAGATTATGAACTTGTTGGTCTGATAACTATCAAAGATATTGAAAAAGCCAGAAAGTATCCCGATTCCAACAAAGATGAACAGGGTCGTCTCAGAGTAGGCGCAGCTCTTGGTACTTCAACTGATTTATTATCACGTGCAGAAATATTGATTGATGCTGGAGTTGATGTAGTGGTGCTCGATACTGCTCACGGACACTCTCAGGGAGTGCTGGACAGTATCAGCAAACTGCGTTCTACTTTTGCTGACCTGCAGATAATAGGCGGGAATATTGCTACAGGAGAAGCCGCAGAGGCTTTAGTAAAGTCCGGAGTAAATGCCGTTAAAGTAGGGATCGGCCCAGGTTCGATCTGTACAACACGTATTGTGGCCGGTATCGGTGTTCCGCAAATGACTGCCATTGACAAGGTTTCTCACGCATTGCGTAAAACCGACATTCCTATAATTGCTGATGGAGGTATAAAATATTCCGGAGACATCGTCAAAGCCCTCGCTGCCGGAGCACACACTGTAATGATAGGCAGCTTGTTCGCAGGAACTACTGAATCTCCTGGACAGGTAGTACTTTATCAAGGCCGGCGTTATAAAATTTATCGCGGTATGGGTTCATTAGGTGCTATGAAAGAAGGCAGCAAGGATCGATATTTCCAAAGTCATATTGAGGAAGACGTAAAATTTGTACCTGAAGGTATTGAGGGACGTGTTCCTTACAAAGGACATCTCTCAGAATCAATCTATCAGTTTGTTGGAGGACTGCGCGCTGGGATGGGTTACACAGGTTCCGCCAGCATTGAAGCATTACGTACGGAACCACGTTTTGTAAAAATTACTGCCGCAGGTTTGCAGGAAAGTCACGCTCACGATATTTTCATTACCGAGGAAGCCCCGAATTATCCAATGAACGTAAAATCATGAGCTGTTGCCGCTTATCACCTAGCAAAAGAATTTTACTGTTTTTGATTACATGGCTCATGGCCGGATGTTCATTTCATTATGATCAAGGTCTGGAACTGGAAAAGCAAGAACGCTGGGCAGAAGCTGCGATTGAGTATCGCATTTCTACAGTTGAAAATCCTGATGACGAAGATATTTCAGCAGCACTCAAACGAATGAATGTGCATGTTGCTCAGGAGAATTTTGAAGCTTATCAGCAGTATCTGCAACAAAAGGAATACCACAAAGCCTACCGCAGATTAGAAGCAGCCTTAATTCAAAATCCACAACTCAGTCAAGCCCGTGAAGAAATGCGCCAGTGGTGGCATTTATTGATAACAGGTAAGGTTGAATTGGAATTTGACCGCTTACTTTCCAATGTTCGTCTTGCAGAAGAAATGATTCTGCAAGTCAGGTTCAACACTCCAAGCGGGAAAATATTAAGCGGAAATATTTCAAGTGAAACCGGAATATTCTTTCTTGAAGACGTTGTCTACCGCACACAAGCAAAACAGCTGGCGGAATATACAATCAACACAATTGGGCTAAAAATCAAACGAAAATCGTCCCTTGGATATGTACGCAATGAGTTCAAAAAATTTGTAAATTTCAGGCAACTTTCACCCCTTGAAGTGAGTGGAAAAATAACTGACAATTACCGCAAAACTCCACAAAATGTTTTGGATCACCGTCCTGTTTTAATCAGCGACAGAGTAGCTTTAGCAACTTGGCAACCGCCGCGTCTGGTAAGTTATGAACTACGTTTTGAAGGAGAGACGATCAAGGTTATTTCTGCCTCGAAACGTGGTGAGTTTGCACCAGCAGTTCTTTACCTCAACAAATCGGATCTACGGGCGAACCTTGACTTCGGAGTTTCTCAACTGAAAATGGATGCTTCAGGACGAAAATGGAGTATCCGCCGTAAAACCTACCGTACTGCTGAAGATGATTATTATTACGGACTTTCCAGTAACATCTCACTTAACCGTTACTTTTATTACGATAGAGTTTTCCGCTTCATCCAGTAATTCATTAAAACTGAAAATAGCTTAAAACACAAAGGGACATTACCAGCATAATTCCAGTGAAACAGCCCATAGGGACTGGTAGAATTGGCAGTGAGGCGAATTTGTGCATGCTGTGGTTTTTAGACAATTGTGTTAGGTAGAGCTTCATGTTGAATAATTGGCTGCGAGTCCTCTGCTAAAGCGAATAGATTATTACCATCTGCCAAATCATGGCGAATCATGGCAATTCCTCGCAAAATTCCTCTTTCCGGAATACCAGCTAAACTGGTGATTCTTCCTATTTCTTTTGCATTGTGAAAAAGAACATCTCCGGAATTTGCTTCAGAATCTTCAGGAAGTTTCAACCAGACCAAGATCCAGTTCGGATGCCCACGATGATACATCCTGGCGTGAGGTTCCTGACCAATGTAACAACCTTTGTTGTAAGAAATATGATCAGCAAGTCCTGCTTCCTGAGGAAAATTACCTGAACTGTAATCAACGCCAAAACGTGGAAGGCCCGCTGATATCCGTATTTCGTCAAAGGCGTCTAGTCCTGTTAAATCAACTTTTGTATTATTCAGTACAAGTGTGATAAAATTTTGTA
>JACNKY010000363.1 GCA_014381795.1 Pseudomonadota bacterium
CCGGTACAATTGGTTTGGGCGAAAACTCACCAAAAGCTCCTTCGAAAAAAGCAAGTGAAAAAGTCTTCAGTCCAGAATTCCGTAACCGTCTGGATAACACAATTTCTTTTAATGGTCTGCCTGAAGACGTCGTTTTGATGGTTGTTGAAAAGATGCTTGTTGAGTTGGAAGTCAAGCTGCAACAGCAAAAGGTGATCATCAATGTTACGGATGCCGCAAAAACATGGTTAGCCAAAAAAGGTTATGATCCGCTCTTTGGTGCACGTCCGATGGGACGTACCATTCAGCGTGAAATAGAAACCATTCTGGCAGACGAGGTGCTGTTTGGTAAGTTGGAAAATGGAGGAGAAGTCAGTATTGGTCTCAAAAAAGACCAGTTGAACTTTAAGTATTCCTGATCGGGACAAATGTCGTATTTCATTTTTGATGGAGTGCTTGAATGCTGACAGCAGTTTCAACTGGGAGGTGAGGAAGCACGGCATGTTTTAAAATCCCGCCGGTTGCGTTCCGGTGATCGCTTCCTGATTCAGGATCAAAATGGTCAGCGTTTTGAAGCGGTTTTGAAAAGTTCTGGCCATGACTCACTTATTTTTGTTCCGGAAAATCCTCTTGCAGTTCTGCAAGCATCCGCATCACGTCATGAAATATTGTAAGCACTGTCCAAGGAAAAGACACTAGACTTGATTCTGCAAAAAACGACTGAGCTTGGTGTCATCCCGCGGGATTTTTTGCGGATATTATTCGCCAAATTATTTTCATTTTTCACCTCAGAAACTTCAGTTTAGCCGCTGGCAACGGATTGTGCTGGAAGCGTCTAAACAATTATGACTATAGCATCTACCAGAATTTTTCTGGCTTGCGAATTTAGCAACTGTGAGAGCTGTTTCGATTCTACAGTTTTGATGGGGTGACCTTTCACTATCTGCGTAAAAATTTGTCCTTCCCGAAAAAGCGGGAAGCCAGTATTTCATCAACTAATATTTGGAGTAAATAAATGCAAAAAGTACTATTAATAATCTTTGGACTGGCCCTCGCGTTTTCTGTTTCTGCGAAGGAATCAATCCGTGGACACTTTGAACTTGTAGGCTCAGTTCCAAGTGCGCACAGTGTAAAGAAGGTCGTCTTCGAAGAATTTATGAATTTCGGTTGTCCTCACTGCAATAATCTGCACAAAGCATCAAAAGATTTCCGGAAGAAATTTGCAGACAAAGTCGAATTTATTGATATTCCGATTGTCTTCCGTGGACAGGACGATTCGCCGCTGCGTCTTTATTACGTTGCCAGAAAAATCGGCAAAGGTAAATTGATCAAAGACGAGCTCTTCAAAGCCAGTTTCACTCATGGAGTAAATGTTTTTGATTCCGGAATTACGAATTATCTGGCACGTTCTCTAGGCATGAACAAAGAGTTTCAACAGGAAAAAGACCAGGCATGGGTCAACAAACTGATCAAAGAAGGCGAGCGTAAATCAGCAATTTACGGAGTGAGCGGTACACCAACAGTTGTGATTCAGCGAGCTCTTAAAATGGACATTGGCCCCTATGGAACAATGAGCGAATTTGTTAAAAAAGTGCCTGAAACAATAGCAGATTTAATTCAGTAATTACATGAACAAGCCCACCCGCCATTCTGAAGCAAGTGGCGGGACCACTTCTCCCGCACAGGAAAAACTCTCCCATCTGCCCGACCTTCCTGGGGTTTATCTTTTCAAGGACGAGCAGCAAAGCATCCTCTACATTGGCAAATCCAAAACTCTCTGCAATCGTGTCCGTTCTTATTTTCGCAGTTCGGCAAAACACAATTTGCGAATACAGCTCATGGTCTCACGAATCCATGATTTCTCGCTTATTATAACTGACACAGAGGCGGAAGCGCTGATTTTGGAGGAGCAACTAATCAAAAGGCATCACCCACGTTACAACGTGGCGCTCAAGGATGGAAAATCATATCCGTACTGCAAACTGACGGTTGGAGAAATGTTTCCACGACTCATACTCGTGCGTGAAAAAATTGACGCAAAGTCCGAATATTATGGACCTTACACATCCGTCAAGGACGCCCGTCAAGTACTGAAAGCGGTCATGACATATTTTCCGCTGCGTACTAGTAAAATGCGACTTGACGGTAAAAAGATCTACCGTCCCTGTCTAAATTTTCAAATGCAGCGTTGTCTCGCTCCATGCCGCGGAGTTGTTTCCGCTGAAGAATACGCGAAGGTGGTGCGCCAGGTGCGGCTGTTTTTAAAAGGACGCGATCAGGAACTTCTACAGGAACTTGAAAAGCGGATGGAGCAGTCATCAAAAATACTTGAATTCGAAAAATCAGCTCTTTACCGTGATCAGATTCAAGCCATGCGCCGGATTTTCGAGAGACAAATGGTGCTGGATGTCAAGGGTAAGGATCAGGATGTCTTTAATCTTTTCCGTGAATCAGATTCCACCGGAGTTCAGGTTTTGTTCATCCGTAACGGCAGGTTGCTCGGTACAGATTTTTTCTTTTTTGAAGACAGCAGCGAAGCTTCCGATGATAATTTACTCGGACAGGCTCTGCACAGAATTTACATGCCGGAAGGTTCGATTGTGCCTCGTGAAATTTTACTGCCCTTTGAATATTCCGACAGAAAACTGCTCGAAGAGGCACTCAATAAAAAATCAACACGTCGCGTTCACGTGGTTTGTCCACAAAAGGGACGCAAAAAAGAGCTGGTCAGCATGGCATTCAGCAACGCAAAAGTTAATTTGTCCGAACAGCGCATCCGTTCTTCCAAAAACAAAAATGTGCTGCAACACACCAAGTATGAATTAAAGTTAAACAGACTTCCCGAAGTGGTCGAAGCTTTTGATATTTCCCATCTTTCTGGAACAATGACGGTTGCTTCAATGGTCTGCTGGAAAAAAAATGCAGCCTCAAACAAGGATTACCGTAAATATAAAATAACCAGCATAAGCGGTCCGGATGATTTTGCGAGCATGAAAGAAGTTCTCACGCGACGTTACAAACGCATACTTGCAGAAGGCAAAAAACTTCCGGACTTAATTTTAGTTGACGGCGGAAAAGGGCAAATCAGTATTGCGGCAAAAGTGCTGGCAGATCTTGATATTTTACGGAAAGTGGATTTGATAGGACTGGCAAAGGGACGTTCTGAAAAAAAAAGGGGACGTAGCCGCGGACAGAATGTAGATTACGAATATGTAGTGAAACCGAACCAGAAAAATGAAATCCGCCTGCGTAGAAATTCTGATGTGCTTTATTTTCTGCAAAATATTCGTGACGAATCACACCGTTTTGCAATCGAATTTCAACGCAAACTCAAAAGGAAACATAATCTGCATTCTCAAATTGACGATATTCCCGGCATCGGTCCGAAACGTCGGAAACTCCTACTGAAGCACTTTGGCAGTTTAACTCTACTGAAACTGGCGACAACAGACGAAATTATGCAGGTGCCCGGAATTCCGCAAAAAATGGCCAGTGAAATAAAAAGTTTTCTGCAAAACTGAAGAGTTTATACTTTGGAAAAGACTGTTCAGTTTTGAAAATAACTAAAAATATATTGACAAAATACTCTGACAATAATAGTATGGTGGGTTATTGGTCCCCATCGTCTAGCGGCCTAGGACTCCGCCCTTTCACGGCGGCAACAGGGGT
>JACNKY010000067.1 GCA_014381795.1 Pseudomonadota bacterium
AAATCATAGGGTTATTTTTTTTTAATCTGTACTGATTGATAATAAGTAAGTTTTTAAGAAGTTAATAATTTACTACTTCTCAAAAATTTGATTAAAATCCTTAAAGGACTTGAATTCTAACGCGTTTCCAGAGGGATCTTTAAAAAACATAGTCGCTTGTTCACCTGGAAGACCTTTAAATCGTATGTAGGGCTCAATAATGAACTTTACATTTTTTGACCTAAGTCTAATCGACAATTTCTGAAACTTATTCCACTCTAATACGACTCCAAAATGTGGCACAGGAACATCTTTTCCATCAACAAGATTACTATGTGACTTTTCAATTGACTTTTCTTTATAATGTATAACTAGCTGGTGTCCAAAAAAATCAAAATCGACCCAATGATTACTACTTCTACCTTCTTTACAGCCTAATATTTGTTTATAAAAAACTCTACACCTTGAGAGGTTGTCTACCGGAATTGCTAAGTGAAAAGGTGTTAATTTATTCATTATCAATAAGTTTGTTTAAAGAGGTTATCTCTTCTTTTGTTAATTCTCTATATTTTCCAACTGGTAAGTCTAGTTTTATATTCATTATTCTAGTTCTTTCTAAAGAAATAACCTTATAATTAAAATATTCACACATTCTTCTTATCTGCCTATTTAGGCCCTGGGTCAAAATGATTTTAAACTCATTGCTGCCTGATTTTCTAATTTTACACTCTTTTGTAATTGTATCTAATATTGGGACACCTTTTGACATTCGATCAATAATAGTCTGAGAAAGAGCCTTGTCGACTTTAACTATGTATTCTTTTTCGTGGTTATGTTCTGTTCTTAGAATTTTATTTACAATATCGCCATCATTTGTTAGAAGAATTAGTCCAGAGCTTGGTTTGTCTAATCTTCCTATTGGAAAAATTCTTTCTGGATAACCTATAAAATCTATTATATTATTTTTTTCAACTCTAGTATCAGTAGTGCAAACAATTCCTATTGGTTTATTTAAGGCTAAATAAATCTTCTTTTTTTTCTTAACACCTATAAGCTTGTCATCTATTTTAATTTCATCGTTTACACTGACTTTTTGACCTAGTGAAGCAGGCTCATTATTTATGAAAACTCTTCCGGACTCAATAAGTTTGTCTCCAGCTCTTCTGGAGCAATATCCGATTTCACTTAAATACTTGTTTAGCCTTATTAGTTCTTTTTCCATCTAATTTATCCATTGCAAGTAAAGATCTTTGATTTTAGCTTTATCTGGAATTTGAGCTTTATCAATATCAATATTTGAATTATATCTTAAGTTAGATGGGAGTTGATTTTTGTCAATTGTGAAATATAAATTAGCTGAGTTGATTGAAATAATTATATTTCTTAGGCTGTTTTGAATGCTACTTCAATCCGAAGGTATGCTTCAGTCATATTCCCCGAAAGGATTAGGAAAGCTGGACACTAAATTCAGGGATTCAGCTAATCCCCCAAGCTGGACAGGAATGGATGCTTGGATTGCTGCAGTCTGTGTGAATACAGTGGAAGCAAAGCGATATAATCTGCCAATACCAACTTCGTGGATGGACCTCACCGATCCAGTCTATAAAGGACATCTCGTTATGCCAAATCCGAATTCATCCGGAACAGGATTCCTTGATGTTTCTTCATGGCTGCAGATTTATGGTAAACTCGGAGGCTGGCAGTTTATGGACAACCTGCACGAGAACATTGCCTGGTACACGCATTCCGGTTCAAAGCCCTGTAAACAAGCTGCACGCGGTGAAACTCCGATTGGAATTTCCTTTGCGTTCCGCGGTGCAAAATCAAAAGCAGCAGGTGCGCCTCTGGAGATAGTATTACCAAAAGAAGGTGTGGGCTGGGACATGGAAGCAACTGCTATCATGAAAGGAACAAAAAAACTTTCCGCTGCACAAAAGCTCGTGGATTGGTCGATCACGAAAAAAGCAAATAAGCTTTACAATCAAGGTTATGCTGTTGTGGCCTATCCAGGAATTGCCAAGCCGGTTAAGTATTTTCCTGCCGGAATTCTGGAGGCTATGATTGACAATGACTTTGAATTCGCTGCTGTTAATCGCAAGAGCATTTTGGGCGAGTGGCAAAAACGCTACGACGCAAAGTCTGAAGCCAAGTAAAATTGCTTTTTTAACCCTTCTTTATTATGGGCCGGATTTTCGTCCGGCCCAGTCTTCTGACTATGCCTGAATCAAAACAAGCTTACCTGCAGATTGAAAATCTCACCAAGTATTTTGGTGAGTTTGTCGCGGTTCGTGAACTTTCATTGCAAATTAACGACGGCGAATTCATTTGTTTTCTTGGACCATCCGGATGCGGAAAGACCACACTGCTGCGTGCAATCGCCGGGCTCGATCCGCAATCTTCCGGTAGTATTATTCAAGACGGAAAAAACATTTCCAATCTTCCACCGTCGGAGCGTGATTTCGGTATCGTTTTCCAATCCTATGCACTTTTTCCGAACCTGACGGTTTTCCAGAATGTTGCCTACGGTTTAGAAAATCAGCGGCTGCCAAAAGAGGAAATCCGCAAACGAGTCGTAGAATTGCTGGAACTCGTTGGTATGCCCGAACATACTGACAAATATCCCGCACAACTCTCCGGAGGTGAACAACAACGTGTAGCTCTATCTCGTGCGCTGGCCACTTCGCCGGGATTGTTGCTGCTCGATGAACCCTTAAGCGCACTTGATGCACGTGTTCGCGCGGCTCTGCGTCAGGAAATCCGTGCTCTGCATGAACGGCTTGGTGTGACCACGATTCTCGTAACGCACGATCAGGAAGAAGCGCTTTCGATGGCGGACCGCATTGTGGTAATGAATCACGGAAGCATCGAACAGGTTGGCACACCTGAAGAAATTTACGGTACTCCGGCTTCGCCTTTTGTGGCAGATTTTATCGGGGTGATGAATTTTATGCAGGGAGAAATCACCTCCTCCGGAACTGTGCGTATTGGAGAGAATTCCATTAACTGCGAAACCACAAACCTTCAGGTTGGCCGTAAAGTTCGTCTGACGGTACGTCCGGAAGATATTTTGTGCAGTGCCGATTCTGCTTCGGATCAAGCTGAGAGTGTAAATTCCTTTGCGGTCAAAGTAGATTCTCTCGAATTTCTGGGTTCTTTTTGCCGGTTGATTTTGTCTGGTCCGGAAGGTTTTGGAAAATTAAAAGCTGACATTTCAACCCACCAAGTTCATGAACTCAAGGTTACTCAGGATTCAAGACTAACCGCGGAATTCCCCTCCCGCAACCTGCGGATTTTTCCGGAAAGCTCATGAGTAGCGTGGCCGCATTACCTGTTTCCTCAACTTCCATCAGCGGAGCTTCCGCAGTACGTATCCGGATCAGCCGTGATGATATTGCACTGCGTTCCGGATTGCTCCTGCTGATTACATTGCTGGTGGTTGCAGTTGTTTTTCCGCTTTATACTTTGCTTTCCAAAAGTTTTGGAGACATGGACGGTGAATTTGTCGGTCTGCAGAATTTTCGTGGATATTTCGAAACACCGGCACTTTTCACTTCAATCACCAACAGCTTGTGCGTGGCTATTTCTGTGGCTATTATCGTGTTGGTGTTGGGCTTCGTTTATGCCTATGCGCTGACGCTCACGAAAATGCCGTGGCTTCGTCTCTC
>JACNKY010000090.1 GCA_014381795.1 Pseudomonadota bacterium
ACCTTGATGATCCGAAAAGTGGATTTAAAGAAGCCGCTCGGATTCTACGTCCCGGAGGTCAGGTACTGGTGATGGAACTAGCAGCGCACAAGGAAGATTGGGTACTCGAAAAACTGGGCCACAAGTGGCAGGGATTTGAAGAAGAGACTTTGCTTGATTTCATGCAGACAGCAGGATTTAAGCAACCGTATTCAGAAATATTACTCCAGCGGCGTGAAGAATTATTTCAAATAATTCTTGCGTCAGGCAGGAAGAGTTAATTCTTTAAAGTTGAAAAATTAACGCAGATACCACTGATATAGTCTCCGTTTTTAATATTAATGATGACTTCAAAAATATCCTAATCATCTGTAATTTCAAGCAAAGCTAAAAATATTGGACAAATTACTAAACTTTTATTAACAATATTTCTCCTTAGGTTCGAAATTACAAATAGTGGGTTTCAGACATTTATGAGATAGACATTAATGCTGAATGATACTTTAGCAGCAACAACAAAACTGAGTTAAATAAGAGCAGTAGTAACAAGAAATAGAATTATAATGAATTATACAAAACCAAGTGCCGTCAGGCTTTTAAATATGCTGGAACAGAAAATTATCGTATTCGACGGCGCAATGGGTACGATGATTCAGCAACAAGGTCTCGGAGAAGACGATTTCCGTGGCTCTTCTTTTTTGGATCATCCTTCACCACTTAAAGGCAACAACGACCTGCTTTCGATCACATGCCCTGATGTAATTGAAAAAATTCATTTAGAGTTTTTAGAGTCTGGCGCGAATATCATTGGAACCAACACTTTTAACGCAAACGGCATCTCGCAAGCTGACTACAAGCTGGAAACAAGCGTTGTTGACATCAATCGGGCAGCGGTAGAAATCGCTCGCAAAGCAGTTGAAAAATATCAGTCTGGAAAATCTGTAGAGGAAATTCAGTCCGATCACCCCATTTTTGTGGCTGGTTCTATCGGACCAACCAACCGTACCTGTTCGATGTCTCCGGATGTTAACAATCCTGCTTACCGTGCAGTGACATTTGACCAGATTGCAGAAGCCTATCGAGAACAAGCGGTAGCGTTGATTGAAAGCGGAGTCGATATACTTCTGCTCGAAACAAGCTTTGACACGCTCAATATGAAAGCCGGAATTTATGCTTTAGAAAGTTATTTTGAAGAAGTAGGAATTCGTCTGCCTGTTTTTCTTTCGGTTACAATTACAGATGCTTCCGGACGTACGCTTTCAGGGCAGACTCTGGATGCATTTTACAATTCCATCCATCACGCCAAACCACTATTTTTGGGAATCAACTGCGCTCTCGGCGCAAAAGAAATGCGTCCGTTTATTGAAGAAATGGCGCATATTTCAGAGTTCCCTGTTGCCGTTTATCCAAATGCTGGATTACCGAACGCCATGGGCGAATACGAACAAACTCCGGCAGAGTTCGCGGGCATCATGTCAGAGTTTGCGGCGGAAGGCTGGGCCAACCTGATGGGGGGATGCTGTGGGACTACTCCGGCACACATCAGGGCACTGAAGGATAAAATTGCACATTCAATTCCAAGGAAGTTAAATCCTCATTTAAAACTACGATTCGGGGAAACAGTGGACAGCAATTCAGAAGCTGTAACAGTTGGTGCAGGAATTCCGTTTTATTCCGGATTGGAGTCGCTTAACATCAATCCGGACATCGGATTTTTGATGATTGGGGAACGTACAAACATCATGGGTTCACCAAAGTTCCGCAAACTTATTTTAAATGACGATTTTGAATCCGGACTCGCTGTTGCCCGTCAACAAGTCGAATCTGGCGCAAACTTTATCGATATCAACTTTGACGAAGGTTTGCTGGACGGTGAAAAATCAATGACGCATTTTCTCAATCTGATTGCTGTGGAACCGGACATTGCACGTGTACCAGTTATGATTGATAGTTCAAAATGGTCCGTGCTTGAAGCAGGCTTAAAGTGTATTCAGGGGAAGGGCATAGTCAACTCAATCAGCCTAAAGGAAGGCGAGGAAAATTTCTTGAGGCAGGCACGTGAAATCCGCAAATACGGGGCCGCGGCAGTGGTGATGGCGTTTGATGAAAACGGACAGGCAACAGAGCTAGAACACAAAGTTGAAGTCTGCAGCCGTGCTTACCAACTGTTAACCGAAAACGTAGGTTTTTCTCCGGGAGATATTATTTTTGATCCGAACATTTTGACTGTGGCCACTGGAATGGAGGAACACAACCACTATGCGGTGGCTTTCATTGAAGCAGTACGGCAAATCAAGGAACGCTGTCCGGGAGCTCTGGTCAGTGGTGGAGTGAGTAATGTTTCTTTCTCGTTCAGAGGAAATAATCCTGTCCGTGAAGCAATGCACTCTGCATTTTTATATCACGCAATTCACGCCGGACTCGACATGGCTATTGTTAACGCCGGTATGCTGGATGTCTACGAGGAAATTCCAAAAGATTTGCTGGAACTTGTTGAAGATGTCCTCCTAAACCGTAGAAAAGATGCTACCGAAAGACTGATTGATTTTGCCGAAAGTTACAAAGCTGAAGGTACACGTAAAATTATCAAAGACACAAAATGGCGTGAAGGAACAGTTGAGGAGCGTATCATTCATGCTCTGGTGAGAGGTGTTACGGAACATATCGTGGCGGACACAGAAGAAATACGTACAAAATTTGACCTTGCCTTGGAAGTGATTGAAGGACCTTTGATGGCGGGAATGAAAGTTGTAGGTGATCTTTTTGGCGACGGCAAGATGTTTTTACCGCAAGTCGTAAAAAGCGCGCGTGTGATGAAACAGGCGGTGGCCCACCTAGAACCGTTTATGGAAGAGGAAAAGAGCAAATCTACTACTAAAACAAAAATGCCGAAAATTGTGATGGCCACGGTCAAAGGTGATGTACACGATATCGGCAAGAATATTGTTGGCGTTGTTTTGGGCTGCAACAATTACGAAGTCATTGATTTAGGTGTGATGGTACCATGCGAAAAAATATTGCAAACCGCACGTGAGGTGCAGGCGGATGTGATTGGACTTTCCGGATTGATCACACCGTCACTCGATGAAATGGTGCATGTGGCCAGTGAAATGAAACGTGAAGGTTTTAATCTACCGCTTTTAATCGGTGGCGCGACCACGAGTCCAGTTCACACAGCAGTCAAAATTTCACCGCAGTACGACCATCCTGTGGCCTATGTTACCGATGCGTCAAGAGCAGCCGGTGTTATCAGTAAATTATTGAATCCTGCCAACAAAGTGCAAGCTGCGCAAGAACTTCTTCAAGAACAAGAACGGCGCAGAAAAGCTTATCAGGATCGAAACAGTGAACGTAAATTACTTTCCATTCAAGACGCAAGGAAGAACCGTACACCAATTGACTGGAAAAAGTGCCAGATTGATAAGCCAGCTTTTCTCGGTTTGCGTGAATATACAGTGGAAGTTGAAACTTTGATTGAGTACATCGACTGGACACCTTTCTTCTATACTTGGGAAATGAAAGGACGTTATCCTAAAATTCTCACCGATCCAAAATTAGGCACTGAAGCAAGCAAACTTTTTGAGGACGCACAAAGTCTTTTGAGAGACATTGTTGAAAAGCGCAGATTTCAGCCAAAAGCCATAATCGGTTTTTTCCCTG
>JACNKY010000173.1 GCA_014381795.1 Pseudomonadota bacterium
AAGCCGGTCAAAGAACACTGCGAAAATTAGGTGCGGTGAAACCTGCCAGTCAGGAAGTTCCGGTTGTCTTTAGTTCAGAAACGGCTCAAAGTTTTCTGGGTAAAATCGCGTCGGCACTGATGGGTGAAAATCTGTTTCGCAAACAGTCTTTCCTGTTGAACAAACTTAATGAGTCAATTGCGGATGCAAAAATAAATTTGATAGATAATCCTTTGCTCCCTGGCAAACTCGGAAGCCGTCACTTCGACAGTGAAGGTGTTGAGGCAAAACCACTAGTTTTGATTGAAAATGGAGTGTTGAAAAATTATATGCTCTCAACATATTCTGCGAATAAGCTGGGTATGGTTTCCAACGGTCACTCAGGCGGAATTTCAAACCTTATCCTTAAACTTGGTGACTATACTGAGGAGGAACTGATTGGAAGTGTCAAAAACGGATTGTATTTAACCTCAATGTCCGGTCAGGGTGCAAACATCGTAACCGGTGACTTTTCGCGGGGAGCGCAGGGAATATGGATTAGAGACGGTAAATTAGCTGAACCTGTAAGTGAATTTACAATTGCGGGAACTTTTGCTGAAATGCTGAATAATTTAAAAATGATCGGCAGTGAAATAGACGAACGCAGTTCTATTCTAACTCCAGCATTTAAAATTGACAAAATGTCGATCAGCGGAACCTGAATTCAGGAAGAACGGACTAGCTCACGGACAGTTGAGACAGAATGTTCTAGGAGTGTGCTTCTGAACTGCTCTCCGGAAATGCCATGCTGACGTAATTCTTTGGCAGTCAATTTAAGTCCTTCAAGGTATTCGAGCACAGCAAATTCTGAGACATTCTGATTGAGCAACTTTTCGGTTCCTTCGTACATTGCAACCATCATGGTCTGATGCTGGTCTTCTCCTAAAACCGAACGTAAGGGAGATGTTCCTTGTTCAAAATGCTGTCGAAGATCGCGAATATTATCAACTGAAAGTTTTTGAACATTTGATAAAGAAGATATTTTATCATTACTAGAAATTGAATTTTTCTGCGGAATCGCGGAAGTAGTTTGATGTATATTCATTGTAATGGTTTGATTTATCCTGTTCTGACTTTTATTGGTTTTAGCAAACTGATGCAAACTCCATGAAATTATGGCTTAATTGTTAAAGGTTATTTGTTTAATCCACGAAAAATACTAGTTATTCGTTTCAGTGCTTTAGGTGATTTGGTGCTGACAAGCCCTATTTATCGTGAATTGAAGCGTGTTTATCCGCAAGCAGAAATAACACTGCTGAGCTCTTCCGGAATAGGCTCTGTACTGGGGAACAACCCTCACATTGATCACTACATCAGTCATAGCAGGCAAGAATCCCCAGCAAAACTGTCTGATTTAATACGTAAATTACGGCAGGAAAAGTTTGAGCTGATTTACGATGCCCACCGTTCACTGAGAAGTATTTGGATAGTATGGACTCTTTCCGGCTTTGGACTGTATAAAAGTCCGCAAGTCTGGTCCATCAACAAACGTAGTTGGAAGAGGAGTTTGCTGATCCGCTTCAAAATCAATTTCCTCAAAAATTCTCCATCGCAGCGTGAGCACCTACTGCGTCCTTTACAGGACAGGACTCAAATGGAACTGCAGAATCACACGGAATTGTTTCCGGACAAAGATGCAGTTTTAGCTGTTAAGGAATTCATGGAGAAAAACAAACTCCTGCCGAATCGTTTTATTGCAATTGGAGCTTCTGCTTCATATCCGCTCAAGTGCTGGCCGATGCAAAATTTCCATGAACTAATTTCGAACTTAATCGCGAATCGCTGGCCTGTTGTGCTAGTGGGAGGTGCAAATGAAAAAGAGACTACTAATCTTGAAAAAGAATATCGCGGAGAAATCCACAATACTGCAGGTAAATATTCTCCGTTAGAATCAGCAGAATTACTCAAGCATGCGAGGTTAGTAGTGACAAACGATACTTCTGTTAGCCATTTGGCGGAAGCGGTGAGTACTCCCGTAATTGTCCTGTTTGGTTCAACTGTAAAAGAATTTGGTTATGCACCGTTCCTGGAGGAAAGTCAAATAGTAGAAACGAACGAAGTTCTCAGCTGTCGTCCTTGCAGCAGAGACGGACGCGGAAAATGCCAGAATCCGAACTATCTCCGCTGCTTGACTACAATAACTCCGCAAACGGTTATGCCGCTAATTCCGGAGTCAGAGAATAAATATACAGATTTATATGAGGATTAAGGCTGTAGCTTTGGGTGTGGCAGATTCGGTTTTACTAAGCAGCAGCTTCAGTAGGGGTGTTCCGCTTTGAGAATTTTGAATTTACGTCTTTTAAATCAAGTCTTCCCGCATCAGCCATATCACGCATGGATACAGTAAATAATTTGCGTGCTTGCTTTATTTCTTCTAATTCCGGTGTTTTTGTTTTGAGTGACGAAACCAAGGCAGATCGGCTTTTTTCAGGAAAACACATAATTGCTGCTTCTTTTATTTTTGTGGTAGAACCTGAAATCGCGGTAATTACTGAATCAGGCTGTAATTTACGGACAACTTCCAACAAAATATCTTTAGGTACATCCGGGAGTGACTCAAAAATAAAACAGTTACTCTCGATATTCTCACTCATCTTAATATCTGAGGTTCGTAAACCGTTGATCAATTCTTCCCTGGTTGTGTTGTCTAAATCACTAAGAACATCCGCCATGAATTTAACTCCATCAACTCCTACTGTACCTTCATCAGGTACATGTCTCGCTTTTTCAGCAAGGTTATAGCCTATTTTTTCAACCAAAGCAAGCGGTAATTCATGTAATTTACCCATTTCCAATGCAACTTTTGTACGTTCGTCTTTTGACAACTCACGTAATAATTCAGCTGCTTCCTCACTTTCCATCCGTACGATAACGAAGGCTTTTATTTTTGCAGGTTCATCTTTGATCAAAAACCCGATTTGCGAGGTTGTTAACTGATCCATGAACCCGAAAGGATTTGTTTCGTTTTGTTCAGGATCAGTCAATTGTTTGGTGAGTAAAAATTTCTGAACGTCTTTTAAAACAGCATTTGCATCTTCAGCAGAGAGGACGGTTTCTTCTGCCAACCTTTCAAGTTCTAAATATGTTTTCTGAGGTATAATTCCCGCAAAGAGTGTTCTGGATGCACTCATTCCCAACGTTGAAATAAGCTGGGTCAGCATTTCCATTGACTGTTTGTCACGCGACATCTCATGCACAAGCTCCTGTTTCCAGTCATCACGTCCTACGAGCTGTTTGATGATTTCCTGAACGAGACGTTCATTTTCCTCGTTCACCATGGTACCGTTCACCTTATATTCCGGATGTCCGTTTCTTTCTACCAGCTTATCCAGTGGATCAGGGATTGAAACAAAACCCTGCTGAGGTACTGCCGGAAGTTGTGGAGTCTGTATATTAGGCGGCATTAGAGCAGGATATCCGGATTGTTTTGTGCTAATATCTTTGACTTTCTTTAGTTTCCACAGCACCCAGAAAAACAAAAGTATCAGAAAAAAAAGCATGCCTGCAAGAATTATTTCAATATCACTCATTCTTAACCAGAACGGTTCTGCTTGGAGTAACCTAGTTAGGTAGAATCAAACGAACTGCTGTCGCTGAATATCGCAACGTAAACAGTGGT
>JACNKY010000112.1 GCA_014381795.1 Pseudomonadota bacterium
CCTTGACATCTCTCTCCACAATTTTTGGGCTAGTTAAAGGGAATTCTATCTCACTAGTTGGTAATTCGTGATTGTGGTCTTTCGTTTGCGCATGAGCTCCCGTCCATCCGATATTTTGAATCAGATTTTTTGATGAAACAACTACCCTTTGTTTTTTTTGCCAAAGCAAATATTGTAATTGAGTGTCCCACGTATCAATTTCTCCATTCGCCACTGCCTCAAACGCTTTTTGAAAATATTTTATTGGAAGCACATCTGTTCGATTAAAAACATTGATTTTCCAAGTATTATTTTTTTCCATTTGATTTTTCAAATTAGAATCATATCCTTCAAGAGAACGCCTCCATCCAGCCCAGCCCCACACCCGCAAGTATCTTGAAAAAAAGTACGAAGCACTTGGTTTGTAGTCTAATTCATTGGAGTAGAATCCGCAAATTGCTCCAACTTGTTTGTCGTACCGGAATTCCTCCAGCAATTCTTGACAAAACTGGAAAAAACTTTGACTGGGCAGGCAGTCATCTTCAAGAATAATTCCTTCCGGCTCATTTTCAAAAAACCAGGCAATTGCTTGACTAACAGCTAGTCGGCAGCCAAGATTCTGATCTTGAAAAAGAGTTTTTACTTCACAGTCCCAATCCACGTTTGTGGCAATAGATCTCACAAATTCACAAATTTCATTTTCATTTGATTGTTCTGGTCGAGGGCCATCTCCAGCAACATATAAACGCGGCGGTTGTGCTTGTCTAATCTCTGAAAATACTTGCTGCGTAGTGTCTGGGCGGTTGAAAATCAAAAACAGCACAGGTGTGGTGAAGGTGGTGTTAGGGACAAAAGTGCCTCTGTCGGTTTTCAATGTCATCTTCCTCTGATTATAGTTTTATGGAACGTTCTTTTATATGCACCATAAATGCTAAGCGATTTTGCCGCCATCAAAAAATTATGTCGTGTTTTTTTAAAAAAAGACAAACTCAAAAAACCCACTGTACCTTGTGCCACCAACGTAGCAATAGCAGCACCTTTGATGCCATAAATTGGAATCAACCATAAATTGAACCCCACATTTAGTAATGCTCCCAGGATTGTTCTGAAAAATAAATAACGTTGAAGATTTTCTGCAATCAACCATTTTGAGCTGGCAATACCCAGCGTGACAAAAACTCCAGCCCAAATATATATACGCAGGACATCAGCAGCTTCTTGAAAATCTATTCCGTAAAGTATTAAAATAACCCAATCTGCAAGCAGAGTGGTTGGCAGAGCAACTGCTATAGAAGACCACACCATGAGGTCATAGAGATTTTGAACTCTTTTATCGTAAAGTGTTTTACTTTTTATTTTTGCCTCAATAACAGCAGGAAAGAGTGACGCGATCAGAGCGGTTGGCAAAAAATACCAAGCCTCGCAGAGTTTAACTGCCGCCGCATAAACTCCAACGGCTTTTGCATCTAGCATTTCCTTAAGCATGACTTGATCAATTTTCATGTAAACCGAAACCACCATCCCAGCAAATATAAGTGGCCATGCGTCTATCATTAGTTTCTTTGCCTCTGTCCACCTAAAAGAAAAAAACGGGAACCACCCGATTTTCCAGTGATACACCAGCAAGAATAATACTGCAACTACAGCCTGATCCAGCATCAAAGCGAAGGCAAACCAAATGAGTTCTGCCTGGTTCCAAACGAGATAGATTTTGAAAAGGGAAGTTAGGATCAACTGAATTGCTTGTGCACGAACCGCAAATTTAGATTGAACCTGGGATTGAAAATAAAAGTCAACTACATTTGTAGACTGGAAGAGGAAGCCGAATGTTATCAAGGCTATCATCCAATAGGTCTGTTCATCCTCTGTCTTAAAATGTAGTGCCGCTGCTATAGCAATTCCCATTACTACTGTGCCACAAACTTTTAACCAAAATACAGTTCCAAGTAAATTTTTACGTTGTTTCGGACGTTTTACTAATTCTCGCACAAGGATGTCGTCTAATCCAAAAGAAGCCAGTGAACTGAATAACCAAACAAAACTCAGTGTGTAACTCAGTAAACCAAAGCGTTCAGGTCCAAGATAACGAGCGACGTAAATACCGACAAATAGTGAAACAACCATCCGGAGCACCCGCTCACCCAAAAGCCAGGAAGTGTTTGCAAAGTATTTACGGAAACCTGGACGTGCGAATAAGTTGGGCATTAATTTCATGAGGATTTTTAGATTGTGCGAAGCATTTAATTCAAAACCGTTTCAAGCAATGCCATGTGCTTTTTTAAGGAGGTTTCCCAGGTGAATTTAATTGCATGCTCTGGTCCACGCTGAGCAAGTGTTTGACGGTACTCGGTATATGCGCAGATTTTCTGGATTGATTCCTCCATTTTGCGCATTTTCAGAGGATCAAAAAGATGAGCGGCCTTTCCAACTATTTCCTACAAACCAGCTTTTTCATGGCATCATTGGTATTAAAATTTGTGTTAAACTATTTCACTAAACTACTTAATATATTGCATAATCAACCTCTTGATATACCATCCTTGTGTCTAGTAGATTTGGATTATTAATCAGCATGAGATATTTCCAAGAATGTCTGAATTCATAAAATTCAAACTAATTCTGTGATTTCGTGTGCTTTATTTCACTTAACTGCAACTTATGAATTTTTGACAAATTTTCTTCCTGAGAAGTTGTTGAATTTGGAAGAAGGAGTAGAATATCACCTTTATTAATTTTAGGTTCACTTCAAATGCCATAAATAATGTCTGCTACCTTCTCAATATACACCATTTTAATCCTATTATCCTTCAATTTTGTTGAGGTGTAACTTTCTTAAATGGTGTCTGACTTAGAGTAATCAGGGATACGATTTCGGTAATGATAGAAAATTAGAAACAAATCTACTGGTGTCATTATAATACTACCCCAAGTGACTTTTGACTCACCTAGATCATGCCATTTAGCCAAGGGCAATTCATAAATTGAGTTAACTGTTTTATCCCGTCCCATTAGTTCAATGCTGCGAGCAAACAATTCTATGTCAAAGAACCAACGTGAAATAAAATGCTCGGAAAATATCAACCCCGCATGTTCTGCACTAAATATTTTAGCCCCACATTGCGTGTCATAAACGGGAATATTCAGGATATAACTTGCTACCGTTGCGAAGATCCGTCCAAAGTAGTGTCTAAAAACCGAACGCTGGATAGAAGCTCCTAACCGCAATATTCTGGAGCCACAAACAGCAACCAATGCTCGGCTAATTTGAAACTTTTCTATAAACTCAATAATCGTTGAAAGCGGGGTAGCTAAATCAGCATCCCAATACCCTACGAACTTGAACTTATGAGTTTTAAGCAAAGTTTTAACTCCCTGTCTAACTGCTTCTGCTTTTCCTTGATTGCAAGAGAGGAAGACAGCTTGAACTCGTTCTGGATTTTTTTTTGCAAAATCAGCTAAAATTTTTTTTGTACCATCAGTACTTCCATCATCTACAAAGCAAAAAAAGGTGGTGTTATCTGTTTTGAAGAATCTAGAAAATTCTGAAAGTTGGAGCCTCTCTTCTTCATTATAACAGGGTACAACGATTCCAGTACTGAACCGTTTCCTCCTTGGGTTTGGCGAAGCTTGCACGAGTGGCCAGCATGGTTTCCG
>JACNKY010000086.1 GCA_014381795.1 Pseudomonadota bacterium
TGTACCGGATATTGCAAAAAAAGGAGGAGTCAGGTTTAGTGCAAAAGAATGGGGAGAGTTTAATTCCCGTCTCGAACAAATGACCCTGGAAGCCTTTGATTCTTATGTTGATCATCGGGAAAAAATCTATCAGATTAAAGTTGATGAAAGTAAAAACAGGGCATTTATGCTCTTGAAAAAGGCAGGGTTATGAAGGTTATTTATCCATTAATTGCAGTCGTGTTTCTTGGTGCAATTGCTTTTGCCGGAGTTTCTGCGGGTCTGGATTATTTATTTGGTGTGATCATTCCATATTTTTCCCTGCTTATATTTTTAGTCGGATTCATCTGGCGTATTTACGACTGGGTTAAATCTCCGGTTCCTTTCCGTATTCCTACCACTTGCGGCCAGGCCAAATCCCTGGAATGGATTAAAAAAGATGAATTGGAAAGCCCATCAGGATTTTGGGGTGTGGTCGGAAGAATGTCGCTGGAGGTTTTGTTTTTCCGCTCTTTGTTCCGCAACACAAAAGCAGAAATGACTCCTAACGCAAATCTTGCTTATGGCTCCAGCAAATGGCTTTGGATAGCAGGTCTGGTGTTTCACTGGTCTTTACTGGTGATTGTACTGCGGCATTACCGCTTTTTTTTATCCGCAGTTCCAGGGTTTGTTGAGATGCTGGAAAGCACAGACGGTTTCCTGCAAGTCACTCTCCCAACGCTTTATATAACCGATTTACTGGTGGTTTTGTCGGCAACCTTTTTGGTGTTGCGCAGGTTAGCAAGTGCACAGATGCGTATCATCTCTCTTTCCACAGATTACTTTCCACTGTTCCTGATATTAGCAATAGTATTTAGCGGCATCAGTATGCGCTATCTGGAGAAGGTGGATATAGTTGCCGTCAAACTTTTAATCCATGGCCTGACCAGTTTCAGTGCGGAAGCACCCGGAGAAATTGGAGCTATCTTTTATGTCCACTTGTTTCTAGTTTGTGTGTTGGCAATGTATTTCCCATCTAGCAAATTGATGCATATGGGTGGAGTCTTCCTCAGCCCAACTAGAAATTTAGCCAACAACAGCCGTGAAAAACGGCACATCAATCCCTGGAATCCGGAAGTTAAAATCAGAACTTATGCAGAATATGAAGATGAGTTTCGCGAAAAAATGATAAAAGCGGATTTGCCTGTTGAAAAAACAGAATAGTCCAAATGACATTTTACATAAGTTTACTTTTCACGTACTAGTGGAGTTATCATGAAAACAAACCCACCAGAATTATCTGAACTCACAGCGGAATACGAACTAGCTCCAAGTCTTTTGAAAGGAGACAGTCCCGGACGCGAATGGCTGGATATTCCGGTTGTATTCCAGGACGGAAACTGGTGCCATGCTGCAAAGCCGGATGTGATTGAAAGTCTTGGTTTCAACAATCCAAGAAAATGGAGTCCGGAGAATGAAGATTGGCAACTCGAAAAAGGCTGGCAAAAAATTGTCTTAGACGGAATGAAAGAACGTTTGGGACAATTTCGTTCCTTCAAATTATTCATGGATATTTGCGTCAGATGCGGGGCCTGCTCAGATAAATGTCATTTCTTTCTGGGAAGTGGAGATCCAAAAAATATGCCTGTGGTAAGGGCGGAATTATTGCGTTCCGTTTATCGGCACGAATTTACCTGGTCCGGAAAACTATTGAAAGGAATAGTGGGCGCAAGACCCTTGACGGAAGAAGTACTCAAAGAATGGTTCATGTATTTTCATCAATGTACCGAGTGCCGCCGCTGTTCTGTATTTTGTCCATTTGGAATTGATACCGCGGAAGTGACTCTGGTTGGACGTGAATTGCTCAATTTAGCTGGAGCCAACATCAATTGGATCTCTAAACCCGTTTCTGACAGCACTCGAACCGGGAACCATTTGGGAATAGAACCGCACACTTTCAAAAGCGTGGTCGAATCCTTAGCCGAAGATATTGAAGATCAAACCGGAGTTACGGTAAATCCAACTTTCAATCGTAAAGGAGCAGAGATTCTGTTCATAACTCCTTCCGGAGATATTTTTGGTGATCCAGGAATTTATACGATGATGGGCTACATGATATTGTTTGAACACATAGGACTTGATTACACGCTCAGTACTTATGCTTCAGAAGGTGGGAATTTCGGCTATTTCACCTCCAACCAAACAACTAAAAAGCTCAATGCCAAAATGTATCACGAAGCAGAGAGATTGGGTGTGAAATGGATTTTGGGCGGTGAGTGCGGTCACATGTGGCGCGTGGTTCATCAGTACATGGATACCATGAACGGTCCCGCGGATTTTCTGGAAGAACCGTTTTCGCCGATTACCGGCACAAAATTCCGTAATGCCACCTCAACCAAAATGGTTCACATTGCAGAGTTTACCGCAGACTTGATTCATCAAGACAAACTCAAACTTGATCCACGGCGCAACGATCATTTGAAAACAACATTCCACGATTCCTGCAATATCGCCCGCGGAATGGGCATGCTCGAAGAACCGCGTTATGTTTTAAGAAATGTCTGCAACAGTTTCAATGAAATGCCGGAGCATACGATTCGGGAAGAAACGTTTTGTTGCGGTTCCGGAAGTGGACTTAATACGGATGAATATATGGATATCCGTATGCGTGGTGGATTTCCCCGCGCAAGTGCGGTCAAGCATGTGAAAGATAAATATGATGTGAATGCCCTCGTTGCAATCTGTGCGATTGACCGTGCGAGTCTGCCGCCTTTAATGAATTACTGGAATCCCGGCGTTTCTGTTTATGGACTTCATGAATTGGTCGGAAATGCTCTCGTGATGGAAGGCGAAAATGAACGTACCGAAGACTTGAGAGAAGACGAAATGGTGGATTTTGAGCCGGAAGGGCCGGTACGGGAGGAAGATGAATGAAAAAGTTCTCATTTTTGCCGGACTTTCGCTTTTTTTGCTGGCTGCGTCATATCCATTCTGGCAAAGCACTAAAGCAGAAGACTTTCCGCAAATAGCGATGCAGACCAAAGGAGAGCAATGCGTTGCACCGGTGGAGTACATGCGGAAGAATCACATGAAGTTGCTGAATACATGGCGTGACTCAGTGGTAAGAGACGGTGAGCGTTTTCACATCATGCCGGACGGAAGCAAGGTTGAAAAAAGCCTGACAAAAACCTGTCTCGGCTGTCATGTGAGCAAGGAGAAATTTTGTGAAGAATGTCACTCTTATGCCAGCGTAAAGCCTTATTGCTGGGAGTGTCACGTAATTCCGAAAAGTGGGGGACATACCGAATTGTCCGGAATTGAAAGTGGAGACATCAGTAAACAAAATCTGCTGAATAATTTACTGGCTAGAAATCAACAATTTGCTGAAAGCAACCAACAATTACAGGAGGTAAACAGTGATTGAAAATCGACGTAAATTCCTCAAAAAATCCGCGGGTGTACTTGCTGGGGCTGGAGTTGTTTCCGGATTTATCAGTAAATATTCAACCGGCTTTGCTACTGCGTCAACCGAAAAACCAGCTGCTGAAAAGAGTATCCGCTGGAGCATGGGAATTGACATGCGGAAATGTGTAGACGGTTGCGTGAAATGCATAGACGTTTGTCATGTTACACATAATGTTCCTGAATTTGATATCCCTAAAGACGAAATTAA
>JACNKY010000286.1 GCA_014381795.1 Pseudomonadota bacterium
AAATGCAAGCGCTGATTTTGATACACCGGAAGTGCAGACACTAAAACCTGGTCAGCTGAGTCACGAAGAATTCGAAGCCAAGTGGACTGAAAGAGAAATTCCAATTCCTTGGTGGGTCACGTTGGTTCATATCTTTTTTCTAGCTTGGACAGTCTTTAATGCGCATTATCCTGTCATGTTCATCTCGGGTCTGCTTTTTTTCCTGGGATTTATGTCACTCACTGCAACACATCAGAACAAGGTTGAATTCAGAGGGCCTATGATGGTTGGCTTTTTTCTAGGTGGCTTGATAACTCACGGCGGCCTGCAGGCCTGGTGGATCGTGTCGGGATTGGGATCGCTGGCGGAACTGCCTTTGATGTTGACTGCAACTGCTTTGACTGCTGTCAATGACAATGCGGCAATTACTTATCTTGCGACTTTAGTACCGAACCTGGCAGAAGCTTCAAAATATGCGGTTGTAGCTGGGGCAGTTACCGGTGGAGGATTGACGGTGATTGCGAACGCTCCTAACCCAGCGGGACAGTCTATACTTGGGCGCTTTTTTGAAAATGGCGTAAATCCGTTAAAGCTGTTGGTGTCCGCACTTGTTCCCACGATCATCATGGGGCTTTGTTTTATGGCGCTTTAGCCTAATTTGAAGAATGGAAGTGCGTGTCATTGACCGCACTTCTTTTTAATGTTTCTTTAAATTATTCAAAACATCATGTTAGAGATCTTTGTAAAAATGAACTCCTATTGAAGGGCTGGAGGTTCCGATTGAAAGATTATTTTCAAAGCGGATTTGTCTTTTGGCGATTTCAAAAGCTAAGCCTAGAATTTTAAAAGGAAATTCCCAGCCGACACCTAAATATCCTCCTTTACCATTCAACTCACCCAAAGTTCCTTTAGTTTTTAATATATTTTTAGAAAGACCCCAGCGGAAAAAAAGTCCACCGTCACCTTGAAATGGGTCATGCTTGCCTTCCAGTCCCAGCTTCCATAATTCCATTCTCTGTCCTCTGCCGAAGCTTGGTGATTCTCTCTCAAAATCAATATACATCAAGCCGAGTGCCAAACCAAAAGAGTTTTCATAAGGTTCTTCCCGCCAAAAATTAATTGTTGGACCAATTCCGGAAGTTGTTTCCTTATCAATGGACTGATCATAATTTACAGTCGCAGTATCAAAATGTTCACGGGCTCTAAGTTTCCAATTTTGTGCACTGGCAGTTTCTGTCATGTAGAAAAAAACAAAAAACATCCAAGCCAGATATTTAAAATATTTTATGAAAATAGTCACTTTTCTTTATCTCTTTCAATATGAAACATTTCTGTAAAATTCAACCATAAATTAACCCAATTTAATTGCGTGTTTGCTCAGCGGCAAAGAGCGATAACGTTTGCCTGTAACAGCAAATATTGCATTTGCCAGTACTGGTGCTGCAAGCGGAACTGCGGGTTCGCCAACACCTCCAATTTCGGCATCGTCCAGTGCTTGATTTTCGATGATGCTCACGTAAATTTCAGGTACACCCTGCATCCGTAAAATAGCATAATCGTGAAAATTGCTCTGCTCGACTTGTCCGTCTTTCAAACTTATTTCTTCACCTAGTGCTGCTGAAAGTCCAAAAATAAAACCACCTTCCATTTGTGCACGTACTGTATCCGGATTGACCACTTTCCCGCAATCGATGGTGATCCACGCTTTGTGTAATTTCAGCAGTCCGGAAGAATTAGTTGAAATTTCCAGCACAGTTCCAACGATGCTGCCAAACGATTTATGTAGCGCAATTCCAAGTCCATGACCATCCGGAAGACTCCGTTCCCAGTTTGCGTCTTCTGCCACTTTTTCAAGGACCTTACGGAAACGTGGTTCATTTATTAACAGTTTTCTGCGATATTCATACGGATCTTGATTTGCTGCATGTGCGGCTTCATCAAGGGCACTTTCTGTATAAAAGGCATTGTGAGAACTACCAACTGAACGCTAGAAACCTACTGGAACTCCTGGGTCAACGAGCGAATAATCAAAGTCAAAATCCGGAATTGAGTAAGGTAATTCTTCCGCTCCTTCGGTGGAAGTTGGATCAAATCCAAGCCAACCTAAAGGTGCGAAATAGCGCTTGAGAATGGATGGACCTGCTAATTGATTTTTCCAATTCTGCGGAAATCCATCAGGACCAAGACTTATTTGAAAACGGCTCATACTGGCAGGACGGTAATAATCGTGCTGCATATCTTCTTCACGCATCCAAATCACTTGCACAGGTTTTTGCAATAATTTCGAAATAGTTACTGCTTGTGTGACAAAATCTGTTTCTAAACGTCTGCCAAATCCTCCGCCGAGTAAAGTAGTGTTAATCCGTATTTGATCGTTATCAAGATCGGTTATTTCTTTGACGACATCCAGCGACTTTTCCTGATTTTGAGTAGGCACCCAAATTTCGCAAAAATCGTTTTGGACATGCGCAGTACAGTTCATTGGCTCCAAAGTAGCATGAGCTAAAAAAGGAACTTCGTATTCCAAATCTAAAAACGGAAGTCCTGCTGCTGAGTGCTTAGAGTCAATTTCTGTCTTTCCTTCAACATCAAGTGCAGACCGTAATTGTTGCCGAACTTGCAGACTGTCCAGTCCCGCATTGGAAGGTTCTCCTGCAGTTTTTCCACCATGAAATTTTGGATTCAAAGCCTCCATTCCTTTTTTTGCACGCCACGTATTGTCTGCAACCACAGCAATACCGTTTGGTACTCTAACAACTGCTTTCACACCTCTTACCTCTTTTGCAGCAGTTTCATCATAAGAAAGGACTTCACCTTCAAAAATCGGAGATTGCCGGACAGTCGCAAAGAGCATTCCTGATATGCGCACGTCAATTCCGAATTTAGCAGAACCTGTTACTTTGTCAGGAAGATCTAAACGTGGAATGGATCTTCCAACCAGTTTATAATCTACAGGAGATTTGAGTGGTGGATCTGATGGAATATCAAGTTTTCCTGCTGCTTCTGCCAATTCACCAAATGAAAATTCACGTCCGCTTTTTTGATGAATAATTTTTCCGGAATGTGCGTTACATTGACTTGCAGGCACTTCCCATATTTGCGCAGCGGAGGTTTTAAGCATCTCACGGGCAGCCGCACCAACTTCACGCAGCGGTTCCCAAAATCCCTTAATACTTGAACTCGCTCCAGTGATTTGGAGGGGTTGCTCCGGATTTTTGTAATCGGAATTTGCAGGAGTAGTTTCCGTTTTTATGCTTTGCCAGTCTGCTTCCATTTCTTCAGCAATAATCATTGAAAGAGCAGTGTTTACTCCCTGTCCCATTTCTGAACTGGGAGCAATCAAAGTGATTGTACCATCTGAAGAAATTCTGATCCATAATCCTAAATCAGCTCCTTTTGTTGCCGTAACGGAAGTTTCACTTTTAGCTGCAAAACTTTTTAACGGCTCAAAAGCAATTCCAATGGCAAAACCTGTTCCGGCGAGCGTGGAAGATTTTAGAAATGTTCGGCGTTTTATTTTAAATTTTTCCATTTCAATTTCCTTTTTCCTGTATCAATTCAGCAGAACGCCGAATTCCACGTCTGATACGGACGTAAGTTCCGCAGCGGCACAAATTAGTTATCTTCTGCTCAATCTCCTCATCACT
>JACNKY010000099.1 GCA_014381795.1 Pseudomonadota bacterium
TACGGTTTTGGTTAAAAGCATAACTGATACGTTTAATTAAATCAACGAGCGAGAATGTAAGTTTACCCCTTTGTTCTGCAGAAAGGAATATTTGGAAATCTTCATCTAATTTCAGATTTTCAGGATTTTTCCATGGCTCACCTTCTTCATTTATCTTGATTACAATGTTCATTGTGCGGCTGCCGGACATTTTTTCCATGGCCTTGTTTGCGACCACAAAAGGTGCGTCTGCTTTAAAATAACTTTCCAGATTGCTTTCAACTTTCAGTTGTAAAAGTCCATAAAAAGAAAATCCGGATATGATCAGTGCACCCAGTAAGATAATTTTTGCGTTGCGGAGTACCCATGAAGTCAGTCCTTCCAGAAACTTCTGAAAGAGTCGGTCCATGAAATTTTCCTTATGCACTCCGCTGCTTGTTGCTGTAGTCGTTGCTGAGTCAACTGCAGACTCAGTTTCCTTTTCAGGAAGCACCATCAACAGTGCGGGAATAAAGACGAGGGATAGCACCATTGCGAGTAAAGTTCCGATTGCTACAAAGATTCCGAAAGTAAGAATTGGTATAATGTCACTAACAGTAAGTGAGAAAAAACCAACAGCAGTTGTGATTGAAGTCATGGTGACAGGCAGAGCCAGCTTTTCAAGCATTAAGGAGACAGCTTTTTCACGAGGATGACCTTCCAGTCGGTTATCACGGTATTCTGAAAACATGTGAATACCGTCTGCAACTCCAATCGAAATTAAAAAAACCGGCAATGCAGAGGTGATACTGTTCAGCGGTACTTCAAAAACAACCATAATAGCCAGTGTGAACAAAATCGAAAATCCAACAACCAGCATTGGAACAGCTACTCCGATAAATTTCCTGAAGGTAAGCCAGAGGAAAAAGACAGCCAGTAAAGCTACAAAGGGGAAGAATTTCTTGGTATCCCGATCAATGACTGTACGCAGAGTAGCGGCTACAATAGGAAAACCGGCAATGTAATGAAGATCTTCACCCGGATTTTCCTCAAAAACACGTTCAAGTGCCTGATAAATTGCATACAGATTTTCTGAATCATCTTCGTCTGTAGCTAATTCGACAAATATGCCCGTGTGTCGTCCATCTTCACTGTAGAGATAATTTCTGAACAATTCGTTGGCTAATACTTGATTACGTAACCTGTTAATTTCAGCAGGAGTTTCCGGAGTATCTTCATAAAGTGGCGAAATATCCAGTCCTTCCAGTGTACCGACAATATCATCAGTATTGGCCATTGAAAGCACCTCCACAACCGGTGCGGAGCGTACTTCTAAATTATTGATTAATGCATCCCATGCCGGAAGCCAGAGTGAACCTTCTTCAAGTGATTCCCGTATTTCGGCAAACTCCATCCAAAACATATCGTCAAGTTCGTCGATTTCATTTGGTAGAATTTTACGGAGTTGCTCAGCTGATTCTCCAGGTAATTTTGTGGAAAGTTGTTGCAGCGCAGCCAAGTCTTCCTGAGACAACAAGCGTAGATTTTCAATTGCTTCAGTAAGACTTTGGATACGTTCCAGCGTGGAAGTTTTGAAAATAGTATCCTCTGCTTCCAGCATGATGAAAACACCAGGATTGGTACCTGTGTAATCTTCACGAAGCTGTTCCATTGCCTGTCGGACAGGATGACTGATCGGTAAAAGGTGAGGGCTGGGATCGTTTTGAATATAGAGCAAACTCGGGACTGCCAACATACCCAGTAAAACAGTTGAGACTAGAATTTTCTTTGGGTGGTGAATTACCAGTCTTTCGAGAAATTTAAACAGAGTCAAAATTATATCCTTTGAAAAATATTGGTTGCACAGTATCTAGCTTAAATTATTATGACATTTTGAAAGTCTCAAGTTAAGTGGAGTTGAAAACTGCATCACACGTGAAAGTTAGCATAGACTCCGTTATATGAACGTTATTTTGAGTTACTACAAGCCTAGCGTTGTTAATGGATTCCCGCTTTCGCGGGAATGACAGACATAGGTGTCATTATGAATTATTAATGTACCATCATTATTGATTTTAAAGCTGTGTTTAAAAAAGAATTGAATAAAGCCAAATTTACTCATCGGGATTCTTAAACATTTTAAATTAGTATCCTTAGTGTTTTTACAGAAACTATTTTAGCAAACTATTGATTTAACAGGCAAGATGAGAATTGTTTCAATTTGTTGAAGTTAAGCAGATTTATGCTTTGCCAGGATTGAATAAATGCTCAAAATGAGTTAGGATGGAAACCATATTTTGATAAGACTAAAACGTTTCATCAACGCATTTACACAGTGCCGATGAAAAAGTAAAAGAAGAGAACAACAGAAACGCTATGCTGCTGGAAGATCAACTACCACGTATCCAAAAACTGATCAAAGAAAAACTTGGACCACTGCCTGTAAATGCTTTGCAAAATGAGGCTGTGATGCAGGCTGCTTTCCGACGTTTATATCAAGCTCTGCCGAGAATGATCAGACTCGCAGTCAGTGAACAGGGTTTTGTTGAGTTCTGCATGGCAAACCGTGAACGATTACTGAATTTAGGAGATGCCGTTTCTGAAAAATTTTCTACTGCGAAAACTGCTGATACAACTGGAAGTGAGGCGCAGAGTGTTAACAAAGCTGAATTAGCACAAAATGAAAACAGCACAACTGCAGAAATTCTCGCAACCGCGAAACGCGTGTTTTTACCAACCTATGCACCGAGCTTAATTTTAAGCAGGAGTCAGGGAGCAAAAGTCTGGGACAGGGACGGTCAAGAGTACATAGATTTTGGCGCGGGAATTTCTGTTAACAGTTTGGGGCACCAGGACCCGGAACTGCTGAAGGCATTGACCGAACAATCAGGTAAACTTTGGCATACTACAAATTTGTATTTAACGGAACCCGCCATAAAACTTGCTGAAAACCTGGTGGATGCGACTTTTGCAGACCGAGTTTTTTTCTGCAATTCTGGAGCAGAGGCAAACGAAGCAGCAATTAAACTGGCACGCAAATCATCCAGTCTGCTTCATCACTCTGAAAAAAGGGAGATCCTTACTTTTGAAGGCTCATTTCATGGACGAACACTCGCCACCGTAACTGCCACAGCTCAGCCTAAATATCATCAAGGATTTGAGCCTCTTCCAGGAGGTTTTCGTTACTGTCCGTTTAATGATTTTGAAGCAGCAACTGAAATGATCGGTCAAAATACCTGCGCTGTCTTAGTGGAACCGGTTCAGGGAGAAGGTGGAGTTAATCCTGCAAAATCCGGATTTTTAATGCATTTAAGAAAACTTTGTGATCAACATAATGCGCTCTTGATTTTTGATGAAATACAAAGTGGAATGGGACGTACTGGAAAATTATTCGGTTATCAGTGGGAAGAAACAGCAGCTGCAGTGTCTCCGAAAACAACAGAGGCCCCGAAAATTCCTGAGCAGAAACTGATTCCGGATATCGTTACCATGGCCAAAGCTCTTGGTGGTGGACTTCCAATCGGTGCCATGCTCTGTACAGAAAAAGTAGCGCAAAGCTTTAAACCGGGAGACCACGGAACTACTTTCGGAGGAAACCCGATTGTAACCGCTGTTGCCGGTGCTGCTTTCAGGAAAATAAATACTCCGGAAATGCTGGCAGGAGT
>JACNKY010000065.1 GCA_014381795.1 Pseudomonadota bacterium
AAAGAATGACGTTATTTTTGATTTTATGTGTTGAACACGCAGAATTCTGCCCTAAACCGTCAACCATATTTTTAAAACTCGCTCAGAAAGTAGCCGTTAAGGACTAAGCGCCGATCGTATTTTTTACCATAAACTGTTCTTATTTGCACGATAAACAAATGAATAATTACGAATATTCTATGCAGTATGAAAAATTTGCGAAAATACTTTTTGTTAATTTCGCTAAATCTACGCGGAATAGCTGCGGATATCTTCTGTTGATTTTGATATGCGTCTGCTGGTCTTCTCCAAGTCTGGCTCAGGAGAATGCAGCAGGAAAGCATAAAAAAATATATTTGCTCTCACAAAGCATGAAGCTGGGCAAAAAACCGGTTTATGGCGCTTTTTTCTCTGCGGACAATCAGCATGCAGTGGTCTTGTCCGGAAATTCTTCTCTGGAA
The DNA here is from genome assembly GCA_014381795.1 of Pseudomonadota bacterium. Taxonomy (GTDB): domain Bacteria; phylum SAR324; class SAR324; order SAR324; family NAC60-12; genus Arctic96AD-7. The sequence goes on from JACNKY010000065.1 coordinate 441, forward strand.
ATATACAGGACTCAAAACGGCAAAAGGCAGCGTGTGATTTCAAGTCAGGAACAAAAGGCGATTTCTCTGGTTCTTCATCCTGGCGGAAAATTAGTTGTCACCGGAGGTCAGGATGAAACGATTAGAATATGGGACACACAACTGACCACAGCACAAGGAGTTCTGCGCGGTCACCTCGGTGCGGTTTCCAAACTTGCACTGAACATCAGTGGTGAAATTCTGGCTTCCGGAAGCCAGGACGGAACAGTTATTTTGTGGAAAATGCAGGATAAGGAAATGCTGAAATCCGCTAAACTTATCAGCAAAGGCAGCATAAAAAGCCTAGCTTTCCATCCACAGAAAAATATCCTTGCAGTGGGTGGTGAGGATGGAAGTTTGCAGTTCCGTAGTGTTCCGGAACTGAAACTGGTTTCTACTTTGCCAGCCCATAAAAATGCGGTTACTGCAGGAGAATTTAATGCACGTGGGGATGTTTTTGTTTCCGGCTCCCAGAACGGAAAACTGATTGTCTGGGATTGGAAAAATAAAAAACAACTCTCAGTTATAGAATTTGAAGATGCTGTTACAGACCTGAAAATTCATCCAAAACGGGAAGAAATTGCTGTTGGTACAGCAGGCGGAATATGGAGTCTGGAAAAAGGTGAACAACTGTACAATATAAATAAGTTCGAAGCGGGACTTACTCAGGTAGCATTTGACAACAACGGTCAGCGTATAATTTGCGCACTTGAAAACGGCAGCGTGCATATTTGGGAATATGGAGCATCCCTGCATCTGCAAACATTGAGCGGACACGAACGGACAGTCGAATCACTGGAATTTTCTGCGGACAGCAAACGGCTGATCAGCTCTGCAGCGGATAAAAGCGTACGTATCTGGAAGCTCGAAAGCAAAGAGACTCCGGAAAATTTTGAGATGGGCAACCACAGGGTGCAGGCCGTTCGTTTTGTTCCCACCAGTCAAAATTTTGCCACAGCCGGTACGGACAGTTCGGTGATAATTTGGGATGCAAAAGACGGCAGCCTTATCCGTGAGCTGAAATTTCATCAAGGTAAAGTTAATGCGCTCAGTTTTCATCCTCAGGATCCGGTACTGCTTTCCGTTGGTTCCGACAAACAGTGGGCACTCTGGAATTTGGATTCAGGAAAATTACTCCGTTCAGGCCGCGGGCATGCCTCACAGATATTGACTACGGCAATTTCTCATGACGGTAAGAGCTTTGCCACTGCAGGTAGTGATCTTTCAATTATTCTCTGGAAATATCCTCAGGGAGAACCGCTCATAAAACTGAAAGGGCACAGAAAAGCAGTTACAACTGTGGCTTTTAGTCCAGATGGGAAAATATTGGCAAGTGGTTCTCAGGACAATCAAATTTTCTTATGGAAACTTGATGATGAAATTTCAAAAACCCCTTTCCGGAAACTGGAAGGACACGGATTCATCGTAAAAAAGGTGCTGTTTTCCAAAGACGGAAAAGCATTAATTTCAATTTCCAAAGACAAAACTGTACGTCTCTGGGAAGTAAAAAGCGGCAAAATGCTGCGTATCCTGCATGGTGACAGTACTGCTCTGGTTGCCGCGGCGCTGAGTCCGGACGGAAAATTAATTGCTTTAAGCAACCTCACAAAAGACATTTTTATCCTCAAATTTCCAACTGATATTCCTGAATTACAGGATACAGCAGAGGACTCAGAATCCGGCGATGCGGCTAATTCAGCAGAGGCGCAAGCTGCTGATTCAGCTCTGAACGATGCTGAAATTTCTGTGATCGATTTAGCTGATTTGAGTGAAAAAGAAAAACAACCGATGACCGCAGAAGAGTTACGCACTTATGCTGTACCTGAAACCGATAAATTGTCCACGGATTATCTTCAACAGCAGAAACGTCTCAATCAACTGCTTAAAAGTAATAAAACCTGCCTGCATATTACAGAAATGGAAAAGCTGGCCCTGCAAATTTTAAGCATAATTCCCAATGATCTGGCCGCTTATCACGCACTTCTCAAGTCCGCTATCCTGAAACGTGATTTTACAAATATGCACTTGCTGGTGAGGGCCGGAAACTTCGCGGAACTTGATACGGAGCGCTATGACTATCAATCCATTCTGGAAATTAGAAATATTTTTGATAATTTACATATTGATGTTTTTGATCAATCCTTTGAGCGCCGCGGCAATAAACAGCAAATCAAATTAACAAATTGCGAAGGAAAATCAGCAGCGGTCAGTTTAGGGAAAATTTCACGCAACTTACGTTATCCCGATGAATTTTTAACAAGGATTACTTCAACAGCACGCATGCTTGACTTGCGTGATTTTATAGGATTAGCAGAGGTTGAATTTCAAAACAGGATGTTTGCGGAAATTAAACGAGTAACTGTGTACGGCAACCCTCATGCACCTTCACGTTTAGCAATGACTACGAAAAAACGGTCTGAGCCAATTCCGGCAGGAACACTTAAAATAAATCTTGAAAAAGCACAGACTTGGAAAAATGACGGTATGACCGCATTTCGTCTGCGCAAAGAAAGTGGTCCATGGAAAACTTACCATAGCGAACAGGATAACCGAATTGTCATGCATCTTCCTGCGGGCGCATATTATTTAAAAGTTGCAGGTAAAATACGCAAAACGTTTTTTCTTATTGCCGGAACACAGCTTGATTTGACAGTTGAATAAAATTGCTGCATTCATAAAAAAACCTAAAGCAGTGTCATCGTTTACGTAGTGAGAAAACTTGTCAGCGACCAAGGTTCGCTTTTGGTCACCTCCCGGTTATTCTGCACGTTCCGTCAACTACGACTTGGGTGACACTTTGGTATGTCTTTGTCGTATAAAGCTTAAACTAGACGATTATCCAAGAACTTCTTCTAAAACATCAGGACGTTTGAGAGCCAATGTCAAGAGCGACTGTGCTGCTCCTGATGGATTGCGGCGGCCCTGTTCCCAATCCTGCAAAGTACGTTTTGAAACACCAAGAAGTTTTGCAAACTGGGCTTGAGGCATGCCTATTTTTGAGCGTGCTTCCATTGCAGGCGAAATTTTGACAGTTAAACGCTTTCCTCCACCAGCTTTAATTTCTTGTACACCGTCTAACACTTCCTGCCAGACATCTCGTTCTTTCTCATTCATTTTCAAATATCTCCTTCAATTTTTTCAAAATATGTGGCGGTACA
>JACNKY010000257.1 GCA_014381795.1 Pseudomonadota bacterium
CAACTTGGACTTAGTCTACGGACTTCCTTTGCAGACTCCGCGTGGTTTCCTAAAGACTCTTGAAGAGGTCAATAAAATGCGGCCAGACAGACTGGCAGTCTACAGTTTTGCTTATTTGCCAGGTATGTTCAAAACCCATGAACGCGCAATCAAGGACAAAGATTTGCCTACACCTGAAGAAAAAATTAAAATTTATCTCGAAGCTATTAATTTTTTTGCAGAAGCAGGTTATGTAATGATCGGCATGGATCACTATGCGCTGCCTGAAGATGAACTTGCTCAAGCTTTAAAAAACAGAACTCTACACCGTAATTTCATGGGCTACACTACGCTACACAATATGGCACAGATTGGCGTAGGTGTTTCAGCAATTTCTGATTTTGGGGACAGTTACTGGCAAAACCCCAAAGAACTTGATCAATACATGGAAGAAACCACAAATAACAAACTCATTCCACGCAGAGGACTCCTTTTGGAAAAAGATGATCAGCTTAGGCGTAAAGTGATTGAAACACTGATGTGTCACGGCGAAATTACTATTCCAGATTTTGAAGATCTGTATGAGATAGATTTTCGGCAACATTTTGCAGAAGCCTGGATTCAACTGGAGCAATTTGAAGAGGAAGGGCTAGTAAATCTGAGCCCTGCTAAAATTGAACTGACTCCAATAGGAATGCTCTTTACACGTAATCTTGCCATGCCTTTTGACCGACATCTTAAAGCAGGCGGCTCTCCGAAATTTTCAAATACTGTTTAAGAATACTTATTTTAAACTAAAGAATACTTTAATTATGCTGATTTATTTCTTGTGTAAAATTAATAATCACTTGACAAGTTTGCATAGATTTACTAGTATGTGCATCCGCTATACAAAATAACAATCCAGATACAGATAAAATCATGGCTAATAAATTTAACTCAAAAAGAACATTTTACAAGAAGAAGAAAAAAACTTCTGTGGCACCAACACGTGAACAGGTAACAGGTGCCATGGATGATTATCTTAAATCTGGAGGTAGCATAGAGCGTATTAGCGGCCCTCAGACAGGTGATTTTAAAAAGCGTGCTTTCGCAAATTTCGACGGTGATTTCGCTAATATCCTAGAAGAAGAAGAACGCTGGGACGATCTATAGTTTTCCCCCGGCAGACTGGGTGGTACACGGTAATTTGATAGATGAACAAATATTCTTTTTGATCCTTTTCTCCTGACCACTTGGTCTGCACCCTACCGCCTGACAGGACATCCTCAATCAACCTGCAGGATTTCAATATACACAAACGGCTTCAACTTTTATTCATAACGTTGAATAAAACGCTGCAGAGTTCCACTAAATTCCAGCTCAGTTAACTTGAAGCACGAAAAATCTTTCATGTGCTTTAGACAACGTGCAATAAGTTCTACAATAAGCCCTACAATGATTAGCATCATTTAGCATCACTGACTGTTTCACTTTTACTAAATCAACAAATGCAACGCTTTTTAGCAATTTTTCTTACGCTGATATTTATCAACCTTATTCTCTCAGGCTGCGTTAAGATGGAAAACGCTCTCGTCGAAACAATTATGGACTGGGAAATAAGCTCTTCCGGATTAACACAAAAAAAAGTAAATGCAGGTGGAATTGATTTTGTATATTTTGAGGGAGGTCAAGGTACAGAAACTATTGTTTTATTACATGGCTTCGCCGCGGACAAAAGTAACTGGATAAGATTTGCTCGTACTCTAGTAAGTGAATATAAAGTCATAATTCCTGATCAGGCAGGTCATGGAGAAAGTGGAGGAACGTTGAAGGACTCCTATACAATTTCAAGCCAGACGGCAAGATTAGCTCAATTTACAAGTAAAATTGGAGTTGATAAATTTCATCTGCTTGGTAATTCAATGGGAGGAGCAATAGCTTTTTTTTTCGCATTCCAACATCCTGATCGTGTAAAATCTTTAGGATTGTTTGATTCGGCCGGAGTCATCTCACCTGAACCAAGTGAACTATCAAAATTATTGACGAGAGGTGAAAATCCTTTAATTGCGGATTCTGCTGAAAATTATGAACGTCTGTTAGATTTCGCGATGGAAGATCCACCGTTTTTACCTTGGCCGTTTGCTAACGTAATGTCAAGAAAATCAAGCGCTCGCAAAGAGCTCAATGAAAAAATATTTTCTGACATAATCAAACCTGGAAAATATACTGCTCAACAGGTTTTGTCGGCAATTAAAACTCCAGTCCTAATACTTTGGGGAAAAGAAGATAGAGTAATTCATGTATCAAGTGTCAGCGTTTTTGAACGCTACCTTAGTAATCTAAAAAGCATTATTTTAGAAAACGTTGGCCATGCCCCGATGGTCGAACGCCCAGAACAAACAGCTAATATTATAAAGGATTTTATTAGAGACAATCTTTAAGAACCCCTGATTTTTAATATTCATCACAATTTTAGCAAGACGCTATAAAAGTTTGATCAATTTTTTTCATTTGGACTGAATATAATATCCTTGGATACCTTCTGTGCTCATTGCTTCTTCACTGGGAGTAAAAAGCGGGTGGGGGACTCCATGCGCTGTGCAGAATTCATTTGGATCGGCCAAAAACGTTTCTTCACCAAAAGTAAATTCGATCCTGGCGTTTCTCTCTCTTAATTTCAACGGTTCAAGTTGTATTTTCATCACCTCCCTTTCTGCACGTACAAGCAACTCGCCTGGCTCTTCTCCTGTCATTAAAGCAAGAGGCAAAAGTGGTAATGTCAAAGAATGCTGTTGATTGTTTTTAAGCTCAACACGGATTATATTTTCTGTATGCTCATCTCCAACTATCAAAAACCGATTGTCAGCAGAAAATGCTAATAATGTCGGAAATCTATTTATCTCAACTTTTGAGATAATTTGCAGGGTCTTGACATCATAGATCAACAGACTCCCTCTTAAATCTGCAACGGAAACAGCCAGCATTGTTGCATTGTTGTTAAGTTCAAAATTCAAAATATTTGATCCTATCTCCAGTCTCGAAAGTTCAAGACCTGAATCCGCAACTATCCGGATAGCTTGTTTATCTGCTGACACTCTAAAATGCACAGGAATACGGTTCTTCACTTGATCTTCCAGCTCGGACAATAATTGAGTATTGTAACTTAAGCGGATATCTTCCATGCCAGGATTTACCCACATTAGACAGAATTGACTTTTCTTTGGTGGAAGCAAAACTCCTTTTTTGAAAACAACATCCTTTTCATTCTGCAGATAAATTGGACTTCCCTGTTGATGAAAATGGATATTAAATGATAGTTCAGCGGAGCTTTTGAATGAGTATTCCAGCTTCTGTCCGGGTTGAAGATTTACACATTTTTCTTCAATCTCAAGACCTTTTAGGAGTTGCCAATCAGCATTTTCATAATCGATATCCCTGGTCATTTGGACAGGTTTCCAAAACCAAAAATACTGTCCTGCCAAAATCATACATGCTGTTAATAAAATGTAGATATTTTTCGGTCTGAAAAACAATTTAGCTGCCTGGGTGGCCCAGTTATGTATATGTTGCATTAGTCTAAAAATGAGGTGATATTCCGAGCTGCACTTAAATGAAGATGGAGACTTTTGTCA
>JACNKY010000089.1 GCA_014381795.1 Pseudomonadota bacterium
TGAAACTGATCCTGAAATATTCAATGATGAAGATTCGTTTCCACCTTTATCAGATGCATACGGTCTGGAAGATGAGGAGCCTTTTGGCTCTTCTTTACAAAATACAACTCCTCCGCAAGAAAAACGTGATGAAGCTGAAGCATTGTTGAAACTTGCAACAACAGCTTGTGAATCCGGTAAAATGAATGATGCTAAGGCTGGTCTTGAAAGTTACCTCGATATACTCAAAGAACTGGGAAAGGATCCAAGCCACGACGTCCTGCAGTTAGCAGAAAAACTTGAGCTTACGCTGGATTATGCCAGTAGAAATGTAGACGTTTCCAAAACGGAACAGACAAAAAAAGATGATGAAACAAAACAGGAATCATCACTCAAAGTCGCTCCTGAACAAACTAATTATGCAAACGTCATGGATGGAATTGTAAAATCTCTTGAAGAAAAAGAAGCATATGGAGAAGCTTTGCCGTTGTTGAAAGATCTGCTCAACTACAATCGTCAACGTGTTAATATTTCTGCAATGGATCCACTCTACGACCGGATCGAACAAGCTCATTCATCAATGCAGAATGATGAAGAACTGGTTACCACCTATAAAGAACATCTTGCAATCAAGCAGCAGCTGGGTGACCTTGAAGGTGAACTGAACCTGCTTGATTTGATCAGTTACTTTTATGCAAACACCAGTGATCAGAAAGCATCGGAACGCTATCAGGCAGAAAGCAAACGAATAAAAGACAGTCTGGATAGCAAAATGGAGCTGGGGGAATAAACTTTTTAAGCAGCGGAAAGCAAAGGGATAAATGCCAACACCACAAAGATTTTATTGCTAAAAATAAATACAGCCGTCAGGAGTATTTGAACTGAGATGATGCCCGTGATTACTGGCCGCAAACTGCAGTTCCGCCAATAATCGGCAACTACGTGTACGGCGTTCACGAACAACATAAAATTCACTGATACGGGGGGAAGTATCAGATTCAAGGTGTCTGAACAATTTAATTGCGACAATTGTATGCCTTTCAGCCAGCTTCAAATATCGCGGCTGCAGACCGTTCTGCCAACTGTCAAAATAATTTATACTCCATCCCATGTGACTGTCTCCTTCACTCAACCTGTTGCGGAAGGACTGACCTGGAAATTCAGCAGTACTGCCTGAACAAGCCGTCAGGAAAATAATTATTGTGACCGGAAAAATAAATAATCGTATTAACATTTGAATTGATTGACTGTTATGTCCTGGATATAGAAGTCCCAGCTCCATGAATGACTTATTCATTAGCTTGCTTTACAAGAGCAGGATACCCATCTATGTTGAGTATCGGCTCTTCTCCGAAAACCTTTAATACACTCAGACACTTTGCTCCAGCTGAAAAAATAGTTGCCTTGCTCAGAACTTTAAGTTACTAATATCAAAAATTATATGCTGAAGAGTTAATCCTCTGTAAAACTTAAATGGCCAATAACTTGCAATTTTAGTTATTAGACAAGATAACACACAGCTCTTATTTATAGAATCGAACAGGTTATGGAAAATAACAAAATTTTGGCAATTGGCGGAGGGAAAGGCGGCGTAGGCAAAAGTTTTGTCGCGAGTAACCTAGGTATTTTGCTGGCTCAGAGTGGAAGCAAAGTCATCCTTGCCGATTTGGATCTAGGCGGAGCGAACCTGCACACCTGGCTTGGAGTTAACAATCCCTCAAAAAGTCTTTCCGATTTCATAAGCAGAGAAACTCTCAATATTTCCAAATTGTTAGTTCCCACAAATATTCCGGGTTTGAGCCTGATCAGCGGGGCTAAAGACGGAGTTGAGATTGCGAATTTAAAATATACTCAAAAACGTCGTTTCCTTTCTGCTCTGAGAAATATGGATGCGGATTATATTGTGATTGATTTGGGGGCGGGAACATCCTATAACACAGTTGATTTTTTCTTGCTGGCTGATATTCAACTCATGGTTGTGATTCCGGAACCTACTTCGATTGAAAATGCCTATCGCTTCATTAAGAACTCATTTTTTCGTCAAGTTTTCCATAATAGTAAAAAATTTGGTTTAAAATCAGTAGTAACCCCGATTCTGCGTATTGACAATCCTTACAACATTACCACTCCCAAGACACTCATTGATTATTTTAACAAATTGGGTGGTTCAAAGACGGTATTTATTGAAGAGCAACTGCAAATCTTCATGCCTAAAATAATCCTCAATCAGGTACGTACAGAAAAAGATAAACTGGTTGGTCTGGCAATGAAAGATGCCTGTTCAAAATATTTTAATATAAACATGACCTTCCTGGGTTATATCTCAGAAGATGAGTCTGTCTGGAAATCTGTGCTGAACCGTAAACCGTTAGCTGTGGCTTCCCCTGACAGTGTGCCTATGCAACAGCTGAAAACCATCTGCTCCGATATTTTGCTGAAAGAGACTGAGTTAACAAGTAAAAACAATCTCTTGTCAAAGTTGGCGCAATGACTCCTCGCGAAAACTCCCCCATTCATGAAGGGGCAAGTTATTATCAGACTCTTAGTGTGCCGAGCACGGCTACTTTAGTTGAAATACGTAATGCATATGAGGAAAAACTTGAAGAGGCTCACCTCGAGGCATTTGCAGCTTATTCTCTTTTTCCCGAAGAAGAAACTGAACTAAAATTACTGCAGTATGGACAGGCTTTCGTCACTCTGGCAAATCCAATCGCCAGAGCAAAATACGATGACGAATTACAGCAGGAGACACCTGATGCAGAGCAAGCTGATTTTCGACAAGATGGTTCTTCAATCTCTAAACCAATGCTTGCAGAAAAGACTGCAGGCAAAAAAACTGAAACTGCTCCCTTTCCTCATAAAGCTAAAAACAAACAAACTGAAGAGAAGCTTGAGCTAACGAAAAGCGCACCCAAGGAAGTTGTTGGACAAACCCAGGTTGAGAGACAGGATTTTTACCTCAATCTGGCAGTTAAAAATGAATTGACAGAAGAAACGCTTGAAGAATATTACTCAAAGCTGAGAGCACATGGTGGTCAAGTCTTTTTCAATGGGGCAGTTTTAAAACAAATACGAGAGTTAAAATCAATTACACTGGACGAACTCGCAAAAATAACCTGCATCCGCATCACCTATCTTAAGGCAATTGAAGATGAAGATTTTAAAAAATTTACATCAGAGATTTATTTAAAAGGTTACTTAATTTGTTATGTTGAGGCCATGAATTTACCTTTAGAGCAAATCATAGAAGAGTATATCCACCTTTACAATAATCACCGTGAGGCTGAAAAAGGTTGAAATGTTTTATGAAGGTATTTTACAATTGAAGATCATCATGTGGGCTGCTGAATTAAAAGCCAAACATATTTTAGGAAAAATCAAAGCCGGAAATAAGCCGGGTTCTGTTCTCACAGTAGTGAGCCATGACCATTTATCTGGGACTACCGTTACCGACAGCCTCTAGCGTCCTACCCGACCGCCAGGCGGGCAGCCTGATCGCGGTCCTATTTGGACTTGCAACGGGTGGGGTTTACACTGCCAGTTTTGTCACCAAAACTGCGGTAGGCTCTTACCCTGCCTTTTCAACCTTACCTGTGTTTCCGGAGAAAC
>JACNKY010000191.1 GCA_014381795.1 Pseudomonadota bacterium
CCAACGTATCGGGGATATCAAAGCACAAGCCGCGGCTCTTTCTGTGGGTGAAAAACGTTTCACCGAACTTATTGACCGTTATGGTGCTGAGACAGTAACAAGTTCAATCAAAGAACTTAAAAAACGTGCGGCGCAACAAATGCGGGCACGGATTAAAGAAATACCGGACGGACTTTACGAAGGTGAAGGTTTTGTGGATTCTGACGGTGTGGTCAATGAACCTCTGCGAATTGAAATGAAAATCCGTAAAGAAGGTACGGAGCTTTATTTCGATATGTATGGCTCCAGTCCGCCGTGTCTGGGACCGATGAACAGTGTGATTGCGACAACCAAATCTTCCATCTATCTGGCAATTAAACATATCTTTCCGGAAGTACCGCTTAACGCCGGTACTTTTGAACCTCTGCACATCAAGGATCCGGATGGAACATTTTTATACGCGAAATATCCGCGACCTGTTTCCGGATGTGCTGCGGAAGTCAGTCAGCGTATTGCCGAAGCCGTTTTCTCGGCACTGGTCAAAGCAATTCCGGAACTACTTTTTGCTGCACCCGCAGGTACAAGTGGCAATCTCTGTATCGGCGGATATGACCCAAAACTTGACCGTAATTATGTGATGTATGTTATCAGCGGCGGTGGTTATGGGGGTAACTCAAGCGGGGACGGACTCTCAAACGGTTGCTCAACAATTGGCATTTCCAAGACTACTCCGGTTGAAGTCATGGAACAGTTTTATCCAGTCTTGTTTGAAGAATATTCATTACACGAAGGTTCCGGAGGCTCGGGAAAGCAGCGCGGTGGATTTGGAGTAAATTATAAAATAAAACTCCGCAGAGGTACGGCGAAAGTTTCGATGGTGATGGACCATGGTCGTTTCGGACCTCAAGGTGTTTTAGGCGGAAGTGACGGTGGGGTGAATCGAGTGCATGTTGAAAGGGACGGTGAAACTTACATTCCTCCGCATCTATCAAAAGATCAAAATATCCTCGTTGAGGTAGGAAATACAATTCATGTTTCAACTCCTGGAGGAGGCGGTTATGACGATCCGTTTCTACGTAATCCTGAATTCGTCATGCATGACGTACAAAGAGGATACTACTCATTACAGCAGGCTCAAGAACGCTTCGGAGTTGTACTGAATTCACAAAATGAAGTAGAAGCAAAGGCTACCGAAAAACTCAGGGAAATGCGATAAACTGTCATTTCGAACATAAGTAAAATATTAATTATATCAGTATAGTCGATCATAGGCGGCGCAGTAATTTTATTCATTTGAGAAAATCTTTTTTAACTCAACGCTGCCCGTCGTTAACTGAAATCTGCTCGACTGTCATTCCACCGACACGTGGATGGGTACGTCCTCCAGTTGTCATGACCAGTCCATAAATAAGTTCATTAGCTCTTGGCGCGTCCTGAACGTAAACTTCTAGTGTGTCAAAATGACTGCGTACATATGAAGCGTTGATGTGCGTGATGGGGATGTCCAGACGACAGCCTATTCCGCCGACCTTCTTGGCAGAAGGAACGATGGCCAGTGCGCCCCCCAGGGCTTCACGCATTGCATATCCCCCCGGAACATGCCAGAGTGCCCCGTGTTCAAGTTCTCCAGCTTCGCCGACAATTGAACCCTTTCCATAGCTTTGAATCTGTTCAACTCCACCAAGTAATTCGATGAGTTGGTTTGCCGCATCCAGTCCAATCGGTTTCAGAGCTTCCATCATTGGTGTTATGTCTTCAACATAACTACCGGCATACGGATTTTCTAACACAATCAGTACCGCTCCTTTTTTGATTGGTTCTGTATGAGGCGGGCCTCCTTCATGAAAAATGTTTTCGACATGAGTTACAATTTTTCTAACTTTAATTAAATCATTCATGGAATGTTTCCTTTGTTTTTGATGTTGAACTGGAAAGCAGTCATATTACCATACTTTTGTATCACTCAAGCGAAGGCAGACAGCTATTATATTAAATACTAACAAGTTTTTGGATTCCCGTTTTCTGAGGAATGCCAACTATTTACAGCAGCAGAGACTTGTTATCAATTATAAGTCTCTGCTTTTGCAGTGAAAGATAGGCGGCAGTTATTTTCTCGGCTTTGATGAATTTCCTCGCTGTTTTTGCCCCCTGTTCCAGCGCAAAAGAAATTTTATCCTCTGGTAAATCTGGAACATGCACCGTAACAGGAATCATTCCTAAATCACTTTCATCCTTGACCTCTGAAGCCGCACGTTTCTCAATCCCCGGAAAATCCACATTCACTTCATTTGCAATCAAAGTCGCGGCAACATCAGCGTCTGTCGCAGACTTGGCCAAAACTGTGACGGCATCCGCAATGCCTAAACTAAGAGAACGTCCGCGCCATCCGGAAGTCGCAATTCCCCGCACTCGACTTTCGTAAGCTAAATTTACTTTCGTGTTCAGTTTCGGAATTTCCGGATTATCCACTACTCCAATCGAAAATGATTCTCCGCTATTTAGCCAGAATGCAATGTCACCGCCGTTGTTGACATACATTCTGCTGATATGTTCTAAACAGGAATCAGGAATTTGTGCTTCCAAAAGCATAGTTTCCAGCATCTCATCCGCTACTGCTCCTGCTACTGCGGCCATCGGCGTGACAAAAACTGCGGAATCAGAAACTGCGCCGAACATTTTTTTCGCAATACTTCCTTTTGGCTCCGATTGGGCGGAGTTCCAAGGCAGTTTCAGCAATTCCATTTCAGTAACCAGTTCTTCCAAAACTGTGCGAGATCTTTTTTCCACAGCGGAATATAAACGCTTCCTAATCCCTTCCGAGGCGTCAACATGAATAATAAGGTCTATCGGCCCATGCTGTAAATGTAATCGATCATCTGCCATCGGCAAGCAGCTTTGTAGGTTTTAAGAAAAGGGCCAGGGATTATCCTCATTCCAGTTTGAGATTATGGCTTCCCGCTCCTGAGTTAGGTCTTCAAGTTGCCGCACCTGAGCCATGTGTCCTCCCAGGATTTCATAATCTTTGAGTTTCATGGTGAATTCAATTGGCGCGACAATGGCGGGAGTGGGCACACTACCGAAAGAATTATCAGGCATTTTTGTTACGTCTACCATGACGGTGATTCCGCCGCCCGGCCAGACATACGCAGGAGCACCGCCGCAGGTCGTTCGTGTCAACATACTTCGAACTGAACGTGTCAGACGTACCGGATTTTCTGTAACTCCGGCCCTTAAACTTCCTCCGGCTCCGGCCATGAACAAAACGCTGCAGAGCGCCGGTTCACAGTTTTCGCCAATCCGATCCACTACTTTCTGAAGTATTTGCGGAAGTGGTTGCGAGACAGGTTTTAAATTTTCGTCCAGTTCAAAGTAAGCTGCGTCTTCACCGGTTGTGCTGACCATCAAGAGCCTCAAACCGGGATAGGCGACCCCTTCTTTAATGCGCTCGATAATTTCAAGCGGATCAGAAACATCGGTTCCGCCCCAGCCGTGTCCCGGGTTCGCGACCTGAAAATATCTTCCAGGAGTGGAGCGTCGTCCGCGGACACGTATTCCGGAAGGTTCCATGCCTAAAAAACGGCCGGCCTGATGTTCAGAAAGCATTCC
>JACNKY010000325.1 GCA_014381795.1 Pseudomonadota bacterium
AGTTCCGGAATCCATTGAACTTGGAGTAACTCAGGCTGCCCTCGATGTCTGTGACAAACCAACACCAGAAACGCTTTATGATGCGAAGTTTTCCTTGCAGCATTCTGTTTCAATCGCTATACTTTGCGGTCAAGTTGGATTCGATTCTTTTGAATCCGAAGCGCGGCAACAAACTTCGGTATTGGCATCAAGGATCAGTCTAAAACTTGACGAGAAAATTGAAGACGCCTATCCGGAAGCTTGGGGTGCGGAAGTAAAAGTAGTTTTAACGAACGGTAAAGAATTATCTGTTCGCCGCAAACACGCAAAAGGTGACCCAGATGCCCCGCTTTCTCCAGCAGAAATGCGTAAAAAAGCCGCAATGCTCTTTAGTTACGGAGGTGTTTCGGACGCGGAGACATGGGTAGAGCGCATTCTCGGACTTACCAATGAGCCATCCTTTCGTGAAAGTGATTTAATCCGCCTGCTGGACGTATCCTGCAACGGGAACAATTCGATTATGAAATAAATCAACAAACTCAAACCAAGAAATAAATATGGACAAAGAACGTTTTGAACGCGGACTGGCCGCACGAAAATCTGTGCTTGGAGAAGAATATGTAGAAAAAGCTTTGGCGAAGGCCGATGACTTTAACCGTGAATTTCAGGAACAACTCACCGAGTTCTGTTGGGGTTCGTGTTGGGGTAACGATGCCTTAGACAAACGCCAGCGGAGCCTGCTCAACCTTGGAATGATTGCGGCTCTCAACCGCATGACTGAATGGGAAACGCACTTCCGAGGTGCAATAAAAAATGGACTCACAATCGAAGAACTAAAAGCTATTTTGCTTCAAATATCCGTTTACTGTGGAGTGCCCACCGGAGTGGAGTGTTTCAGGATTGCTAAAAAAGTGTTTGCTGAACTGGAAACGGAGAAGTGACGCATAACATTTCTTGTTGAAATAATTTTAATACAAATGTGAAAATTAGGTAAAAATATGAATTATGAAGTAATCGTTTCATGTGCTGTCACAGGTGCAGGTGATACAGTTGGGAAGAGTCCACTTATTCCAGTAACACCTGAAGAGATTGCGAATGCTGCCATTGAAGCCGCCAAGGCCGGTGCAGCTATTGTGCACATTCATGTTCGAGATCCGGAAACAGGAAAAGGTTCGCGAGATCCTGAGTTGTTCAAGGAAGCTGTAGATCGTATTCGTTCCAGCGATACTGATGTTGTTATCAATTTAACTGCCGGAATGGGGGGAGATTGGACTCCGAGTGATGAAGATCCTTCAATGCCTGGTCCGGGAACAGATATGATCGGGCCGCTTGAGCGTCTTGCTCATGTAAAGGAATTACTCCCTGAAATATGTAGTCTTGATTGTGGCACTTTGAATTTTGGTAACGGAAATGAAATTTACATCTCAACACCACCTTACCTCAGAAAGATGGCCGAACTGACGAAAGAGTGGGGTGTCAAACCTGAACTCGAAGTCTTTGAACTCGGACACCTTCGTTTTGCCAAACAAATGATTGCCGAAGGTTTGATTGCCGATCCGCCGATGTTTCAGATTTGTCTTGGAATTCCATGGGGTGCGGATCAAAGCGTTGATATGCTGAAGGTAATGAAGGACGAACTTCCCCACGGTGCTGCTTGGGGAGGATTCGGAATTTCACGAATGCAGATGCCAATCGCAGCGGCGGCTGTTGCTATGGGCGGAAATGTTCGAGTCGGTCTTGAGGACAACATCTATCTTGAACGTGGTGTCCCTGCAACCAATGCCCAGCTTGTTGAAAAAGTCATCGGAATTATCGAACGCATGGGAGCAAGGGCAGTCACACCTGCTGAGGCCCGTTTAAAACTAGGGTTGCGTAATGTCTGAGTTGTTTTTTATGATTAATCACCAACAACATGATTGACATGAAAAATCCATCTGCAATCGGAATCACAAACAACAATGGGCTAAGACTTAAAAGTTTGAGCAAGAACTTCGGCGAGTTCACTGCTGTTGAGGATGTGAACCTCCACATTAAGCGTGGAGAATTTCTGACCATCTTGGGACCATCTGGCTCTGGCAAAACCACCTTGCTTATGATAATAGCCGGATTTTTGGAAGCTACAACTGGCGATATAGAGTTTGATGGTTTCTCAATTATGTCGCTAAGACCTGAAAAACGCAATTTTGGAATGGTTTTTCAAGGTTATGCTTTATTCCCGCACATGACTGTGAGACAAAATATCTCCTATCCTTTAGAAGTGCGTAAGGGTGCTCGTGACGAAATCGTCAGGCGGGTAGACGAAATGCTGGAACTTGTTCAACTACACTCTTTTGGTGATCGCTTGCCACGCCAGCTTTCTGGTGGACAGCAGCAACGCGTTGCTTTGGCTAGGGCTTTGATTTTTGATCCTCTTGTGCTTTTGCTTGACGAACCTCTAGGTGCTCTCGATAAAAAACTGCGTTCCGATGTCCAGACTCAGTTGAAACATCTGCACCGCAAAGTTGGAAAAACATTTGTTTATGTAACACACGATCAGGAGGAAGCACTCTCTATGTCTGATCGAGTCGTAATTATGAACCATGGTCGAGTTGTTCAGGTTGGTTCGCCTCAAGAACTATATGAAAGGCCTTCCACCATATTTGCCTCAAAATTCATCGGAAAGAGTAATATTCTGCGGGGTGTCGTTAAGCAAGTTGATGAAAATGAAATTGTTTATATAATCGGAGACAAGTATTTTCAACAACTTGCTTCAAATGAGAACTTTTCAATAAATGATGAAATCATTTTAGCACTCAGACCAGAGAAAATAAAAATAGTTAGTTGTAAAGTTGCTTCAAATGAAGTAAATATTTTAGTTGGACGAGTTATAGATATTACATATTTGGGCTCGACAATTTCAGTGAATGTAGAAACAGATGCGGTTGGTGAATTCATATTAGAAGTACAAGCATGGTGTAACCAAGAGACACTTGAAAAAGGGCGAGAAATATCATTTGCATGGTCACTTGACGCCGCTTTTATAGTTAAAGACATTAAATCTTAATTTAAAGATAAAACGTCATTTAGCTAGCTTATCTCCAAATAAGAATGTCTCATATAAAATAAAAACCTAAAATTTAACTGCTAATTATATCAAAAAGTTATGAGTGCTATAACGACTAAAGTTGAGTCTTTTTTGAGGCAATCAAATAAAAACACGTTTTGTTAATTGACTTTAATAATAATAAGAGATAGATTTAATCCCGCAAAACAACTCGGCTGAGCCTGTTCATGTATAACTCGCTCAGTGAGTTTTTTATGTAGATTGAAGATGGTTCAGTGAATTGTTTGCTACGAATCCAATTCTTTAAAAATCCTCAAAAGGAGATCACATATGCAAGATAAGATGTTTTATAAAGACCTGGCATTCACAGGGGCGAAGGACTTCAAGAGCGGTAAGTTAGGTAGACGCGACTTCTTGTTACTTTGTGCCTTGGCCGGAGTTGCCACATCATCAGTGATCGCTGGTGATGCTGAAGCGGCCGCAAACGAAATTGTGTTGTGGAACTGGGGCGGAGATGCCGTCAAATGCCACACTAGTGCTTTTGGTGCAGACTTCACTA
>JACNKY010000401.1 GCA_014381795.1 Pseudomonadota bacterium
TGCTCCTGAATGGCATGTCCAATGTCACCAAGTTTGTTGTTAGGACGCACCTGTTCAATTCCAAGATTTAAACATTCACGTGTAACCTCAACCAACTCCCTCGTCCTGTCCGGAACTTCTCCAATGACAAACATTCTGCTAGCATCACCGAAATATCCATGAAAATTACAGGTAACGTCAACATTCAGAATATCACCATTCCGCAATTCTTGACTGTTTGGGATGCCGTGGCAAATAACTTCATTCAGTGAAGTGCAAATACTTTTTGGAAAGGGCATTCTTTGCCTGCCTTGTCCACGCCCGTAATTAAGCGGTGCCGGAACAGCTCCCCTGGCTAAAGTTTCTAGATGAACCCACTCATCAATCTCATTTGTTGTCACGCCCACGCCTATTCGTTCCTCTACCATATCCAGCAGATCCTTCGTCATTTGACAACTTTTGCGGATACCGTCTATTTGTTCTTCTGTTTTGATGATAATATTGCGATCTTTGCGTTTAGGTTTGGGTACTTCCGCAGAAGGTGAAACCTCTTTTTGATCAATCAACAGGTGACATTTTTTATATTTTTTCCCACTTCCACACCAACAGGTTGCATTACGAGAAATTAAATTTGCTGCTGTTTTCATGCTTTTACTCTCAAAAATGCTCTGTGTACCTTCATTTTAATAAATCAAAAACGCGGCCCAACTTATAACCACTGATTAAACTTTGTCCAGGATCATGCGACCAGTAAATAATCTGTCCTTTTCCAGAAATAGTATTCATATCCACAAAACCCCAGTAGCGACTGTCAGCACTGTTGTAGCGGTTGTCACCCATCGCAAATATTTTTCCCTCAGGAATAGCTACCGGCCCAAAACTGCTAACAGGTGATGCAGACGATAAACCCTGGGCCTGACGTGACCTCTGTTCATTTGGTTCAAAATACGCGTAAGGTTCGTCCAGCGGTTCACCATTGATCAATACCTGATCATTGCGAATTTCCAGCGTTTCTCCCTGAAGCCCCACCGCGCGTTTTATGTAATCAATCGAAGGATCACGCGGATACGGAAAAATGATGATGTCGCCTCTGAAAACAGGTTTTTGAAAGAGCTTGATGTCGGTAAATGGAACTGGCGAGCCATAGGAATACATGCTGGCGAAGATGTGATCTCCAATCTGAATTGTAGGCAGCATTGAACCGGACGGAATTTGGAAAGGCGCAAACATATAGGTCCGTACAACGGTCGCAACTACAACAGCAAAAATCAAAGCCTCGACCCATTCCCTGATAGTGCGGTTCGGAATCACAAAATCCAACCGTAAAAATCCCTTAGCGATTTTCAAAAGATCATCCTCTTTTTTCAGAATTTCTTCTGCTTGAGGAAGTTTACGTACTCGGTTCAAAAATATTTCAGGACTTGGAAAAACCCTGCTCTTTAATTCAGCAAGATCATTCAATGCAGCTTCGCTGAGACCTTTTTTCTGAAGTTTGATAAATGATTTGTCTGAAAGTTTGTAGGTTACAAACATATTAAATTGCAATAATTGATTGGTTGAGGACTTTTCTATTGTGTTTAAGCTATCAGTTTATTAGCGACGGTTTGAAAGTTATTTGTTGACTCGCTTGTCTCGATGCTGAAAAAGTTAATCTTTTATTTTGAATTGATCAGCTAAAATAGTCAAATTTTCGTATGTCTTCTTTAATAATTATCCGGCTAAATATTCTGGTTCTCCGCGAAAATCAAACCATCCTCGCAAGAGTGAGTAACCCATCACCCATGGCAGAACGTGCAGTTGGAAGACAAACACCAGCCAGTCCTGTAATGAAAGATCCTTTAATTTAGCATAACGCAAACTTGCTCCAGCGGTCAGGCATAATCCTGCGATATACGCACTCACAGGCAAAAGCATTTCACTTGAGGAAAAACCAAACAACAGTGCTGCAAGAAAAACAATTTGAGAAAGCACAAAGATAGCGTATAATTTTCTCTTTAAATGCGGAATTTTTAATCCGAATATTTGATGGGCGTCCAATTCAAGTCGATAACGTGAAGGAAATCTGCGTGCGAGTAAGCCGTCATAATAGTAACGACGGGCCAAATCAAGAGGTCGGGAATAGCTCGAAGAAAGAGGCGGATGCTCCACAATGAGTTCCTGAGCAAAAATGATCGAATAGCCTGAGGCTAAAATGCTGAATGCTAAATCGGTGTCTTCACGGAAAGGAATCAGATACGCAGGATGAAAGTTTGCCAAATTTCGGCGTACAAGAAAATTACAGGTTGGGTAACGTCCGCCGTCAGTGTTTTCGGTTTGATGAGTGAACGGTGTTGCGAGGTTGCGCTGAGTGACTTCCGTGCGTCCCTCAAACGCTCCGGCATCCGGTTTTTGCTGAATCAACTGAATGGCGTTTTTCACCCAGTCAAAATCAGGAATAACGTCTGCGTCAATAAAACCGATCCATGAACCGGCAGACTTAGCAACTCCTGCGTTACGTGCATTGCCTGGACCGGAATTCGGAATTGATGTCCATTGGAGATTTAGCTCTGTTTGTGCTTTAAACCGAGAGAGCATTTCCAGAGTTTCATCTGTGGAACCGTCATTTGCAACCGTTACCTCAAATTCGGTTTTTGGCGCTGATTGTTTTTCCAAAGCTTCAAGGCAGCGTGAAAGCAGCTTTGCGCTGTTGTATGCCGGAATTACGATTGAAAAGATATCCGCCTTTGTATTACTTTCCGGAGTTGATTCCGGGACAACATTTTTATCTTTGTTACTCATGCCTCAGCATTCTCTTGATCCGGAATTATCCGGTTTTATTCACAATTTACGGGCCGCACTGCCTTATCTGGAAGAGTTTCATCAGCAAACTTTCGTGATTCAACTCAGCGGCGATTTGCTGGAAATTCATAATTCCAGAGTCATTGAAGATCTGGCCCTCTTGCAACAGATTGGAGTAAGAATCGTTTTAGTGCATGGAGCAGAAACCCAGATCAGGAAACTGCTAGACGCAGAAGGACACGATTACCAGACTGAAGACGGCGTCCTGGTTGCAGAAAAAAGACACTTAGCACTGATTGAACAGGCAATTTCTTCCACCAACTGGAAACTGCTCTCAAAGCTCCGCAGTTGCGGCAGGAAGCTTCAACCTATTTCCGGACATTTTTTGTCTGCAGAGAAAAAACCTCTGGCAGGAGATTTTCCTTCACACTGCACTGGAAATGTTTGCGGGCTTGAACTGGAAACACTGCGTCAGGCAATTAAAGACTCAAAGCTCATTATTTTACCACCTTTTTCACTAGGAGAAAAGGGACGATTGTGGATTCTTGATGCAAATCAGGTTGCTTTTGAAGTAGCAACACGTTTACGTGCCAAAAAACTGATTGTACTTGATACCTCTGCATTACCCCATTTTGCTGAAACTGATTCTACGGAAATGACAACTGACAGTGTTCAACAGTGGCTGAATAAAAATCCTGACCTGCCTCAAGCACAGCGCTTACAATTAAACTCACTTAGTGAAGCCTGTGTGAGAGGTGTAGAGCGTTGTCATTTGTTGGATGGCAGAGTAGAAGGAGCTTTACTCGCGGAACTTCTCACCCCGA
>JACNKY010000062.1 GCA_014381795.1 Pseudomonadota bacterium
ATGCGTTACACCATCCGAAAAAAGAATATTGTCTGGGCTGACAATCCTGAAACAAAGTCCGCAGTAAAATTATTAAATCAAATTTTGACGGGAGTTTCAGATTTTGTTTTCCAGATACTTTTGGAGCCTGGTATGGGCTTGATCAGTAATAATGTACTGCACAACAGAAATGCCTTTGTTGATAATGAAAAAAATTCTCGTCATTTTTTTCGATCCCGTTATTTTGAACGATTAAGAGGAACAGGGGTTTCAGAAGTTTATTTTTCTTTATAAGTCACAGCTATAAAAACAATGGATATTGGAATTTTAGTAAAAGAAGGACCATACAATCATCAAGCTTCGGATACTGCATATAAATTTGCTAAAGCTGCCATGAAAAAAGGACACAGGATTGATGCCGTTTTTTTTTACAATGACGGAGTAAACAATGCAAGTAAAGATATGGATCCACCTCAAGATGACCGGCACATCGGAAATCGCTGGGTTGAGCTTTGTCAAAAGGATAAAATTCCAATGATGGTTTGTATTGCAGCAGCAAAACGGCGAGGAATCGTTGACGATGTTTTAATTGATTGTGGTGAAATCACAGGTCTAGGCAACTTTACTGATATTGCAATCCGGAATGATCGACTTATGATTTTTGGAGATTAAACAATGGAAGATGATGAAATAGTAAAAAAAATAATGCATGTCATGAGAAAAGCTCCTCACGGGACTATTTACACCTACGAGGGCCTGGAAATGGTTTTGATTATGGCAGCTTACGATCAAGATATTTCGGTTGCGTTTATCGATGACGGTGTATATGCGCTTAAAATAGGTCAAAATACTGAAGGCATCGAAATGAAAGGTTTTGCTAAAACTTTTGGTGCACTCGACGGTTATGATGTGGAAAAATTATATGTCGACCAAATTTCCCTGGAAGAACGCGGACTGACTGAGGATGATTTGGTAGTCGATGTAGAAATTTTAAGTTCTGCAGAAATCGGAAAATTGATGACAGAACAGGATGTTGTGGTTCATCATTAAATATACTTTGTAATTCAACTCATGTCATAAAAATGTTACATACAATTAATAAATCTCCTTTTGGAAACAGTAGTTTTGAAACATCGGCCCGATTTCTTCAACCTGGGGATCCAGTCCTTTTTATCGAAGACGGTGTATACGCAGTACAGGCCAATAATAAGTTTTCTGCAGCCTTAAACGAAATTCTTAAAAACAATCCAGTCTATGCGCTTGGTCCGGACCTCAATGCGAGAGGGATTGCAGAAATAACTGCAGGTGTAAAATCCATTGAGTATGAAGGTTTTGTTGAACTGGTGGAAGAGCACCAGGTGAACAGTTGGCTTTGAATACGGAGTTAGCAGAATAAACTTTAAACATTTCCAACCGTCTGTAAATTATATGGATTTTCTACCAGTATTCCTGAACTTACAAAAACAGCAATGTTTGGTTGCAGGTGAAGGAGCAATGGCAGTTCAAAAAATTGAATTGCTGTTATCAGGCGGCGCGAGTGTCCATTTGTCTGTTCAAAATCAACTTTGCGATACTCTGAAGGAGTTGTCAGAAAAAGGCAGAATTAAAATCATTAAGGATAAAATAGGTGAGTTTGAGGTTAAAGATTACAAACTGATAATTGCTGCATCCGAAGATCTTGCGTTAAACACTTCGATTGTAGACATCGCAAACCAAAATAATATTCCGGTAAATGTGGTGGATCAACCGGAACTGTGTTCTTTCCTCTTTCCTTCAATAGTGGACCGTTCTCCATTGATCATTGCTGTTTCGAGTTGTGGAAAATCTACAACTCTCTCCAGATTCATCCGCAATAAAGTCGCAGCATTTCTTCCGGAAGAATTTTCTCCACTGGCAGTAATGCTCGGGGAATTCCGTCACAAAATGAAACCGTTTCTGCTGACTTATGAAGCCAAAAAAGATTTTTGGAAAAACATGATTTTTTCCGGTTCGGTTGTTGAACTTTTCCTTTCCGGTAAAAAAGACACGGCGCGTGAAATCCTGCAAGAAGAACTGGAAAAACATAAAAAACGTTTTAATCAATAATTTACTGAAAAAAATTAATGAACACAACTTTAGCAGATTTGCTGGAGAATCCGGAAAAGACGATGACTTCGATCATCCAACGCGTAGCGACCGGTCCGCAAATGAGCAAAAGCATTTCTTACGATGAAGCAAGAGCAGGTATGCGTCTTGTTTTAGAGGAACTTGCTGATCCAATCCAGTCAGCAGTGTTTTTGATTGGTTTGCGGGTGAAACGTGAAACGGACGATGAAAATAAAGGTGTTTTGCAGGGTATCCGAGACAACACAAAAACCGTAGTCGCAGATGTAGATGAATTAGTTGATATAGCAGACCCTTACAACGGTTATGGCCGCAGTCTTCCGTCTTCTCCATTTTTACCGGTGCTGCTGGCCGAAGCAGGTGCCCCTGCGGTGTCACACGGAATAGAAACAGTTGGACCAAAATTTGGGGTGACGCACAATCAGGTATTACAGGCAGCAGGAGTTTCGGTGGAGTTGACCGTGGAGGAAGCCGGAAAGCAAATCAGTAATCCGGAAATCGGCTGGGCCTATGTGGACCAAAGGTCTTTTTGTCCGAGCTTGTTTGGGCTGGCGGATTTTCGAAAAAGAATTGTGAAACGTGCGGCTATTTCCACTGCAGAGGTTTTGACAGGTCCAGTACGTGGCCGTAAAAAAACACACTTACTGACCGGTTATGTTCATAATGAATATCCACCGATTTACACCATGCTGGCCCGACATTCCGGATTCGATTCCGCACTTTTGCTGCGGGGTACAGAAGGAGGAGTAACTCCTTCATTACGCAAGTGTGGTGAATTTGTCAGATATTGGGAGCAGGGTGAAGATGAAATTGTTGAAGCTGATCCAGCAGAAATTGGGATTGAACAGGTAAATCGCCTGGTGCCGATTCCACCGGCTCTGCTGCCAAAAAAAGATAGAGAATTTGGACCTGATGAAAACAATGCTGAAATTGCCAAACTTGCGGCAAAAGAAGGATTGGCTGCATTGGAAGGTAAAAACAGCCCAACCAGTGACGCTTTGCTTTATAGTGCATCTTTGACGCTGTGGCATTTGGGGCGCTATGACTCTGTTCCGGATGCGGCTTTCGTTGTAAGAGAAATCTTATCCAGCGGCACTACGGTAGAACGCTTCCGCAGAGCAGCTGGTGCAAAAAATGGGTAGCCCTTTTGATGTTTTGATTGAACAAAATAAAGATAAAATTCATGAAAAGTGGTTGACTAGGCGTTTGGGGATTTTTTCTGAACAAAAGAAGTCCCTGATCATGACGCAGATGGACCAGTTTCAAAATCCAATTCGTCACGAAATGGCAGAAGGATTGACAGGAATTCTAGGACATTTTAAAAAAAGGGGAGAAAATTTTAGCAGCGCCCTTGATCAAATTACGAGAGTTTTGGCTATTCAGGATTTTCCGCCGTCCAGAGCGATGGGTCTTTTTTATGAGTTGAAAGAAATTGTACGGGATATTGCGAAAAAAGATGGAGTCAGTTTTAGTGCAAAAGATTGGGGAGAGTTTAATTC
>JACNKY010000061.1 GCA_014381795.1 Pseudomonadota bacterium
AGGAGAGTCTACTCCTGCCAATGCAATATCACGCTGAATTTTTTCACTCAAAATGTGCTTGATAAATTTTTCAGCAAGTTCTTTGTTTGGAGAACCTTTGACAACATTGATTGTATTCAAACTGGCATATGAACCTTCAACAGGATCTACCCAAACAGCACTTGGTACTGCTTTTTTCACCCTACTAAAAACAAAGTTAAGAGCCACTCCCGCAGATATTTCACCTTGAGCAAACATATTGGCTAGATTAGATGAACGATTGTATGTCTTCAGAACATTATTTTTCATTTGCCTCAATGACTTGAAGGCGAGATCCGGTTTATTAAAGGCATTGACATTCACATGCCGTCCTGCAGTCAAAACGATGGTTGGACCAGCGGAAGTTGTAATGTTCGGAACAGATATTTTTCCAGCAAGATTACTGCGCCAGAGATCATTCCAAGATGTTATAGGATCGCTAATCTGTGCGGTGTCATAGATGATCCCCGCTCTCATAACTGTATAGGCAGGTCCATAGTCATTACCAAACGGAGCTCTGGCCAATTGATATATCTGAGAAACGTTTGGCAAATTACTTCGATCAATCTTTGCAATCAGCCCGGCCTCTATCGCATCCTTGGTATAGGATTCTACCAGATAAATAAGATCAGTACCTTTCCCTTTTCGCAGCTTGAGTTTATTCAGTCTTGCTGCATTATTTCCAGATTCAATCACAATTTCTACATCATATTTTTCCTCGAACGGAGCATAAACATATTTTTTCAGCAAATCACCATTATAGCCCCAGGTAGAGATCACCAGCTTTTCTTTTGCGAAGATAACGCCATTAATAGATAGTAAAATCAATAACACAAAAAAAACTGATTTTTTCATTATTCTCCTTTTTATTTTGAAGGTTTAAACAAATTATTTTTAATCACCATGATTAAAGAAAAAACATATTGCCACAATAAAATCAATTTGTCAATAGTCGTTATGGATGTAATTTTTATCTTCATGTTCTTGCTTGGTATACTTTTAAGTGAATTTAAAAATGGTTAATTATGGAAAATAGCCAAGATAAAAAGTGTGGAGTTGACAATTCTACAGGAACGCTTTAGCTTTCAAAATTGATGAATAATATAAATCTGTTAAGAAGAGGTTAAATGAAAAAAGTTCGTTGGGGTGTTTTGAGCACCGCAAATATTGGTCTAGAAAAGGTGATTCCGGCCATGCAGAAAGGCGTGTATTGTGAAATAACAGCAATTGCTTCACAGAGTCTGGAGCGGGGAAAAGCGGCTGCGGCGCAGCTGGGAATTCCGCAAGCTTACGGTTCTTATGAAGAACTATTGGCGGATGACAACATTGACGCGGTTTACATTCCACTACCCAACCATCTACATGTTCCTTGGACTAAAAAAGCACTTGAGGCCGGTAAACACGTTTTGTGTGAAAAGCCAATTGCTTTGAAGACTGCTGAGGCTGAGGATTTGCTGGCAGCAGCCCAAAAACATCCCTATCTGAAAGTGATGGAAGCCTTCATGTACCGTCATCATCCACAGTGGCAGAAGGCGCAGCAATTGGTCAATGAGGGTAAAATCGGTGATTTACGCACAATACATTCATTTTTTTCCTACTACAATGCTGATCCAGGGAACATCCGCAACATGGCTGAAATTGGAGGAGGCGGATTGATGGACATCGGTTGTTATTGTATTTCACTGGCGCGTTTCATCTTCGGCTGCGAGCCCCAACGAGTTATGGGTAAAATGGAATACGATCCGGAGTTTAAGACTGACCGCCTCTGTTCCGGTGTGCTGGACTTCGCTGATCAAAGTTCAACATTCACTTGTGCTACACAACTGACACCATATCAGCGGGTCAACATTTTTGGAACAGAAGGCAGAATTGAAATTGAAATTCCTTTCAATGCTCCGCCTGATCAGTCCTGCAGAATCTGGCATCAGCAAGGTGATAAACTTGAGGAAATCGTTTTTGAGCTCTGTGACCAGTATACCATCCAGGGTGACTTGTTTTCACAGGCAATTCTGAACAAAACGGAGGTACCCACGCCGCTTGCGGATTCAGTATACAACATGAGAGTTCTCGATGCTGTTATTAATAGTGCGGAAACTGACTCATGGGTCACATTATCAACTGCAATACCGCCCGGTTAATGAAGCAGAAAACACGAAAACGAATGCTTTATATTTTATTAATTTATGTGCTTGCCGGTGCAGTATTATTTTTGTATCAGAGAAAACTTCTCTATTTTCCAACAGCAAAAATTTCGCATGATTATGAAAAACAGCAACTGAATCATGACAATGTAACACTTGAAGTCATAGTTCTAAATCAAGGGCAAAAGGAAGCAATCATTTATTTCGGAGGTAACGCAGAATCTGTTGTTTATAGCGCGAAAAATTTTTTAGCTGCATTTCCCCAGCAGACTGTCTACTTGCTCAATTACCGCGGTTACGGCGGCAGCAGCGGTCAGCCAAGCGAAAAAGGATTTTTTGCTGACTCGCTTTTGCTTTTTGACAAGGTGCTGGAAAAACAGTCAACAATCGCTGTTATCGGACGCAGTCTCGGGAGCGGGGTCGCGACTTATCTGGCTTCCAAAAGGCCGGTTAAGAAAATGGCGCTGATTTCTCCTTTTGATAGTATAAGAAGTGTTGCCCAAAATAATTTTATGATTTTTCCGATGTTTTTGATGCTCCTTGATAAATATGATTCAATCAGCAGAGTCAAAGATATAAAGGCAGAAACAATCGTGCTCATAGCAGAAAATGATGAAGTAATTCCAAGAATACACTCTCAGCGCCTGATTGATGAATTTCCAGCAGAACAGCTTACTGTCAAAATAATTGCCGATTCAAGACATAATGATATTTCTGAAAAAGTAGAATATTATCAATATTTAAAAGATTATTTCAATAATTAGAACAACTTCAAATTCAGACTGTTAGCGTTTACTGATTGTCGCTGGTTGAGCGGAGTGGAGAAACCCGTGCCTTGTTTGAATGTATACATCGATTTTCTTTCGACTCAACTCAAACACAATGCTCAGGTAAGAATTCATTACAACATTATTAAATTGGCGCACAGGAAATCAATGAACTTATGTTGTGGTCTTTTTTTATATTTAAGCTGAACTCTTTAATCAAAGGTATTAACAATGGAAAAACACATAGATTTTTATTTCGATGTCTCCAGTCCCTATACTTATGTTGCATCAAAGCTGATTGAGGAAGTAGCGCAACGCTGCAATGCGGAATTGCACTGGAAACCCATTTTACTGGGTGGAATTTTCAAAGCGGTTGGAACAATGAACGCTCCAGGACTGACACCAGCAAAAAAACCTTATATGCTTAAAGATCTGAAGCGGCTTGCGGAATATTACAAATTTACACTGAATATGCCTGCTGATTTTCCTATACGCACTGTGCTGGCGATGCGAGTCCTTTCAAGCCTAACTCCGGAAAAAATCCCGCCAGCGGCACATAAACTTTTCAATGCTTACTGGGTAGATAATCTGGACATTGCAGATCCGGAAGTGGTTACGGCACTGGTTGGACATGATGCCGTAG
>JACNKY010000060.1 GCA_014381795.1 Pseudomonadota bacterium
TGTCGATGTGACAGACTTATTGCTTATAGTTGGTAACTGGGGCGATTGTTAACACCTACGTAAAAGATTGACCGTTATAACTCAATTTTAGACAACAATCTGCTATATGAAACAACTAGCCATTCAAGTAGAAAATCAATGTACGATTCTCTTAGATTAATGATGGAAAAGTGCACACAATAATGTATAAGTGGCATTAAAACGTCCGTTTATACTCAACCGTGCATTCGCAATCCACTTTTCTACTTGAGACATTTATGACACCTTCACTACTGAAAAACATCCTGGCTGTAATTATTTGCCTATTGGCATCTGAAATATATGCACAGAATCGCATCGATTTGGAATTTAATTTTGATACGGATGGTAAAAGTCAAAACCATCAGTTTAATAACCAAGACATTGTTTTTGAAGATGGGCTTGACGGCCAAGCAATAGTTCTTAATCCAGATAAAGGCTCTACTCATATAAACTTAGATAATGTGTCACTTGACTCAAGCAAAGATTTTTCAATACAATTTTGGATTAAGACAACTTCTAAGAACCCAACAGTATTTCTTTCGCAAAAAAGCTTTGAAAATAAAAGTATAACTACACAGAAAAACGCAGGATGGGTTTTGTATAGTTCAGGTGGGACTTTTGCTTGGAGTATAGGTTCTGGGTCGAGAAGAATTACTTACGAACGAGATAATGAAGCAAAGATGCCTGTGAATGATGGGGAATGGCATCAGATAACGCTTACGTATAGTAAAGAACTTTCAGAATTTCGCCTCTATTATGATGGGCACAACAAGGCTATTTATAAGGCGAATTTTGAATTTTCAAACAATGAACCTATTGTTATCGGGTCGGTGGAGAACACATTTGATTTTGAAAATAAGCATTCCCTTAAGATTGAAAGCGGATTGCAGCAATTGCAAATGTATGTCGATGAATTTAACGCACTAGGATTAGACCCTTTGGAAAACGAAGAGTTCATTGACTTGCTAGTCGATCCGGAGGGGTTGTTCGATGCAAAGCAAGAGATGCAAGTTGATTCCTACAAAACGAACAAAAAAGATCTTGCCAAAGCACTTGCTGTTAGAAGAAGATTGAGTTCAAACCCGTATACTGTTTATCAGAATAGAAACCTCACAAATCTCAAGCCAGTGAGCAAAATTTATGCATTGAAAGATGGCAAAGTTATGATAAACGATTCTTCTGCCAAACTTTTCACTTTGAATGAAAAATTATATCCACCAGAATTTTCTATGGATAATTTATCCATAGTAGAACAAACGATAAGTGCGAAGGAAGTATTGGATAGTTATAGAAAATACAGGAAATGCGAACCATTTGAACTAGCCAGCAATCTTAAGGATATTACTGTTGGAGTTTGGAATATTTGGCATGGAGGAATGCACTGGACATTGGAAAAAGATGGCTGGGATTCTCGTTTAAGAATAGTTGAAATGATAAAAGAGAAAAAAATCGATATTATTTTGATGCAGGAAACATACTCTTCAGGTGATTTTCTAGCGGCTGAGTTGGGCTACTATTTTGCAACCACGTCTGATTGGGATTATTGTTTTCAGGGAGCTAATATTTCTGTGATCAGTCGTTATCCGATTCAAGAGGTACAGGTGTTGCATGAAACAGAGTTTTATAACGTAGCTGTAAAGTTGGCGATAAGTGAAACGCAGGAAATTTGGGCCATGTCAAATTGGTATGGAATGAACCAATTTCTTACAGCTTTTGATTTTCATAAGTCTAGGTTTGCTAAGGCGGACAATATTCCGGTGGTATTTGGAGGAGATTTTAATGCTGTGCCGCATACCGATGGAGGAAATAGCCCTGCTTCCAAAAGCATGATAGAAGAAGGATTTACCGATGCTTTCAGGAGTTTGTATCCTGATGTTAAAAAATATCCAGGATTCACACATCGAAATGGCGAAAGGATTGATCAGCTTTATTACAAAGGAAAAGGTATGAAGAACGATTCAACAGAAGTGATCTCTTTATGGCCAACAGGTTTTCCTTCGGATCATTATTTAATTGTCTCAAAGTTTGCATTGGATTATTTATCTCCCATTAAAAGTAAAAAAGATGAGTATCGAAAAGATTAAATCTCTTAGAAAAGAACTTCATAGGCACCCTGAACTGTCTGGACAAGAGGTAGGAACAGCTGCTCGGATTAAGAAATTCATCGAAGAGCATCATCACGCCAAAATCATTGAAAATATTGGAGGAAACGGATTAGCAATTGTTCATGAATTTTCAAACAACGGACCTACTATTGTAATTCGCTGCGAATTAGATGCACTTCCTATTGAAGAATCAAATAGTTTTGAACATCGCTCTCTCAATAATGGCATATCACATAAATGTGGTCATGATGGGCACATGGCAATTGTGGCCGGGCTCGTCCTTTGGTTAAAAGAACAGGATTTTAAGAAAGGAAAAGTTGTACTACTCTTTCAACCTGCAGAAGAAACAGGCACTGGTGCTCAAGGCGTTTTAAACGATGAAAGGTTTAGTGCATTAAATCCGAATTATATATTTGCATTACATAATATTCCTGGTCAGCCGTTACACTCGATCGTAACTCTCAAGGGGAAATTTTCTTCTACCGTGCAAAGTGTTGCCATACAACTGAAAGGTAAAGAGTCGCACTCTGCCGAACCCGAACATGGCGTAAATCCCGCACTGTGCATTGCTGAACTGATACAAAGGTTTGATACTTTAAATAATGCGGACCCTACAAAAGAAGATTTCAGGTTATGTGTGCCGATTTATTCTAGCATGGGTGTGAAAGCCTACGGTGTTTCTGCGGGTTTTGGTGAGATACATTTTACGTTAAGAACTAGAAGTGTAGAGAAAATGGAAAAATTAAAGCGAGATGTGAATGACATTCTATTTGCAACTTGTCCAAAATATAAATTGCCGCATACAGCAGAATGGTTTGACTATTTTCCAGCAGTAATCAATGATGACAACTGCAACGAAATAATTATAGAAACTGCAAAAGCCAACCAATATGACATCATTGAGAAAAGTACGGCTTTTAAGTTCGGAGAAGATTTTGGATGGTTTTCTGAAAAATATAAGGCTGCGATGTTTGGCATTGGAGCTGGGCTACAATCCCCTGCCCTACATCAAGCTAACTATGAGTTCCCTGATGAAATCATCGAAACGGGTATGAATATGTTTAAAAGAATTATTAAAAAAATATTAACCAGTTAACAATCAAACTAATCTTGATTATCTAGGTTTTAGATAACTTTAAATTCACCAAAAGTCGCGTTTTGAGATCCTTTAGAGCAAACAATAAGCGACTATGGATACTGGTTTTGCAGTATTGAATAGTCCATACTGGAGCTTGTCGCCGCAAGAAATTGTTTTGCAATTTGTTGCGCCGCGAGCCAAGTGAGCAGCAAAGCTGCTCAAAGTCTGCAAAGCAGACTTAATGGACCACGAAAAACCCCGCAGAAGCCTTGCTTCTAGCGGGGTGCAATGAGTGGTCCATACTGGAGCTTGTCGCCGCAAGAAATTGTTTTGCAATTTGTTGCGCCGCG
>JACNKY010000059.1 GCA_014381795.1 Pseudomonadota bacterium
TATCAGGTTCTACAGCAAGAGAGCGTGCAATCCCTACACGTTGCTGTTGACCACCGGATAATTCTCTTGGAAAATAATTTTCGCGACCATCTAGGCCTACAAGTTCAATCATTTCCATGGCCTTTGTAATACTATTTTTCGTGCTTACACCTTTGATCTGTAGAGGAAAAGCAATATTTTCTATTACGGTTTTGTGTGGCAGTAAGGCAAAGCTTTGAAAAACCATTCCCATCTTATTTCTTCGTAGTTCGATGAGCTGTTTGTTATTCATGGCCATTATATCCTGACCATCAATAAAAATATTGCCGGCCGTAGCATCTGACAATCTTGATATACAACGCAACAAAGTTGACTTGCCGGAACCAGACAATCCCATGACAACCAACAGTTCTCCCTCGTAAACTTCAAATGAAGCGTTATTTACCCCAACAATGCAGCCAGCATCCTGAAATATTTTAGCGTCTACATTTCCCTCTGATTCCTGAAGCATTCTTTTGGCACTATCACCAAATATTTTATATACAGAGTCGCATTTGATGACAGCCTGTAATCTATTATTAATCGTTTCTTGCAGGAAAGACATGATCTGTGTTTTGATTAACTTGTTTACTCTAGAATGAAACCAATCACTCTATTGTCTTCATGATACAATTACCAAAAAAAAACCCCTCCTATACTCAATTGTATAGGAGGGAATAAAATTATTATTAAATAAACCTAATTATTCTTTTATCCACACTTGAATGCTTTTTAATTATCTGCACCTAGCATAGACTCAGTCCAAGGCTTCCAAACTTTTTCATTATCTGCCAGCCACTTAGCACCAGCATCTTCATGAGTCATTTTATCCATATCAACTAATGCTGCCATTTGACCAACATGTGTAGCAGTAAATGCTAGTTTTGAAAAAGCCATATAGGCTTTTGGATGTGTTTTAGGAAACTTGTAGTTTGCTCCTTTTTTCAACCAACCTTTTGGAGAACCACATCCGGTACTACTTAAGTCACCACCATCAGCCATTCTGCAACCATCAAAGTATGGCGGGAATTGGATAAATGTGAAACCTGTCGCATCGGTAAAGTTGGGAGACCAGTTGAATATAATAGTGCCACGGCCTTCCTTCTTTGCAGCATCAAGTTCAGCCCACAATGCAGAAGCTGCACCGGCAAACTTAACTGTCCATTTATCATCTAGACCTAAACCTGTAAGACGATTAGGCATTACATCACCATGCCATGATTGAGGCCCCTCTAACCAACG
Source organism: Pseudomonadota bacterium (assembly GCA_014381795.1). Lineage (GTDB taxonomy): Bacteria > SAR324 > SAR324 > SAR324 > NAC60-12 > Arctic96AD-7. The sequence continues at coordinate 1,261 of JACNKY010000059.1, forward strand.
ACCTTTGCCGCCAGAATCTGGAGTTGCAAAGTTAGCGGAACAATCTTTGAGAGCTTCCCAATTCGGTAAACCCGGACAAAGTCCCTTATCAAGGACCCAGTTCGGAAAACCCATTTCCTCAAAAGTTGTCAAACTATGAGATCCAGCATCAATTAAACCTCCAGTTTCCATGGCTTTGTAATATGCATTCTGCATGGTAGATTGCCAAACCTCGTGTACCAATGTCAGATCACCAGCACGCACTGCCTCAAAAGCGGCCTGATTTTCAATAGGAACATATTCAACATTGCTTCCCATACTCTCAAACATTCCTCCAATTACGTGGGCCATAACAATTTGACTCGACCAGTTCTTTATCGGAATTTTTATTGGTGCTGAACTATCTGCAGCACTAATTGAGCCCGCACTGAATGCGAGTATGATGCCTGCGACAATGGCACATGTGGCTTTCTTGATAGAAAACATATTACTCCTTCATTAGATTGAAATGATCAGAAAGGTTTAGAATTCAAAGCTTAATAAAATTACACTGATTCATCTTCCTCTCCCTGATTTAATCCACGTGAGCCCGCCTCAAGTGAATTATGCAAGGAGTTTCACAGTTTGATAAATAGATGTCAAGGCATTTTTTATTATTATTGAGATTATTTACTTGACATATAATTTTCGCCAAACGATACTTACCTCTTTTAGTGCGAATGATTACTATGCGTTAAACAAATTTATAGTTCTGCACCATTGGTGAGCAGGCAAATAAAATTTCAGCCAACTACCTCTTGGAGTGGTTTCGACCTACTCATTTGTATTTAAATCCCTATCTCTTAGAGTGTTTCTGGCGACAACATTTTATTGTATTGTCACTGACACTTAAACATTCTCAGTTTTATCCAAGTTAGATTAAACCACAATTTTATCACGCATGGAATTAACAAGTTCATCAACTTCCCGCCTGCTGGAGCCGGGATTGCGCAGTTACCTGCCTTTTGGTATGGAACGCTATCAAGTTCCAGCTATGGGCACAATAGTCGTCACTTTAACTCCAGAAGACAGCTTGACCATTAGAGATCCGGAAGGTCGCCAAGGTGGCGAACTGGTGGTTTTCGGAGAAGGCGGCCGTGAAGATGCTGAGTCACTCGGAACCAAAGCCTCCAAAGATGCTTCCGGACTGAAAAGTATCCTCAGCCGAAAATCCGCAAGTGCCCAGAAAGTTCAAGCAGCACTTAAAAGACGCGGACTGAACCTTGCTAAAATGAAAGCCGTTCCGCTCTTTTCGCATGAATCACTACCTGAAGAAGAAGTAACATTCAAAGCCAGCCGTGAGCTCACCTGTGTCATTGCCGCAATTGGCGAAGACATGACGGTAGAGCAGCAAACTTCTCCCACAGACTTAGTCGCCTTTATTCAACGGGCCAATCCTGAATCCGCACCGACTCCGGATTTACCGGAGCCACTCGCCGATCCACGCCTGGAAATTCGCATTCACAGCAGTACCGCCAATACTTATGAAATCAAAGCTGGTGAGTATTTTCAAATTTTGGATGTCGCCGGACGGCAATGCACCGATTTTCAAGCATTCAAGACCAGTCAATTGGACAAAGGGATTGAGAGTTGTATTGAGATGACAAATACCCGTTCGCTGAATATGACTTCGTGTCCACAACCGGGCTTGCATTCAAAATTTTTCGATCATGAAATGCAACCGTTGGTCGAAGTGATACAGGATACTGTGGGACAGCATGATACGTTTGGTCTGGCTTGCGCCCCAAAATATTATGACGATATGGGATATTTTGGCCACATTAGTTGTTCCGAAAATTTCAATACTAATCTGGAGCATTACGGAGTTCAAGCACGGGAAGGTTGGCCTGCTATCAATTTTTTCTTTAACACAGGAGTGGACGATCATCATGCAATGTATTCGGATGAATCATATTCACGTCCTGGAGACTACATTTTATTGAAAGCCTTAACGGACATTGTTTGCGTTTCTTCTGCTTGTCCAGACGATACTACTTCGGCAAACGGCTGGAATCCTACCGATATTCACGTCCGGGTTTATCCGGCCAAAAATCTTTTCTCTAAAGCCATAGCAACTAGAATGACTCCCGAATCCGATGCTAAAATGACCCAAGAAACTGCCTTTCATAGCCGGACTTCCGCACTGACTCGGAATTTCGTGGAATACAATGGATATTGGCTTCCGACCTGCTATACCAATGGAGGAGCACAAGAAGAATATTACGCCTGCCGCGAAAAAGCGGTGGTGATGGATTTATCACCACTCCGAAAATTT
>JACNKY010000285.1 GCA_014381795.1 Pseudomonadota bacterium
TCCTCAAAAATAATTTCAAAATGCGGATCTACTTCAGGTTCAAGATAATCCGGACGCAAATAAACAATTTTTTGATTGCTGCGTAACTTCAAATTTGCGCGACCTAGTTTACCATCAACCCAGAGACGTTTAGCTTTGATGTTCTTACGCCACTCCTGATCGTCTAAATATCGAAATCGACGCAGCAAAAAGTCCAGCAAAGTTTCTACCTGACCTTCCAAACGCATATACTGGAAGGTCAGTTCAGTGTGATCGGAAGTCATCTGGATTGACATTATTATCTACTCGAAATTGGAAAATTGCTGAATCACTGATCACTGATCACTGAGTAAAAGTTCATTCCCTTCCCAGGAATTGATCTCAAAAATACGTCCATTTACTTTCTTGTTAAAGAGATCCATTTCCTGACGAAGATTTGAGTCTTCAGTATTTGCATTTACGATCACATCCTGCAAAACCCCCATACGCATGCTCAAAATATAATTTCCACTGGGGGCAACATTATTTTGTAAGTTCAAGGTGTAAATCCTGCCATCAAATAACGAAACTAACAATGTCTCTTCTACAATTACAGAGTCTTCTAAATGCTCAGGCACTACATCTTTTTTATATAATTTAGTAAAAGAAAGAAGTGCAAGTCTATCAAGTACCTTCTTTATTTGATCTGCATCAGGAGTATTTACGTTTTCAGCGTCAGGCTGCCATTCTGCTTCCGCACTGTCTCGATTTATAGCAAAGGAGCGTTCCTCACCGTTTTGGAGTTTGAGGCCTGCGACCTGAGCAGACTCTAAAGCGAGCAAATCTTTTATCAACCAATCGTCAACTGCAGAGTCAACTGACAATCGTTCCTGAATCAGATATACCTTGTCAGATCCAGAGTGACGAACATACTGTCCTTCACCATTATCGCGCTCCTTACCAAGCAATAAACTCAAAATCAATGTTCCGTCACCGTGTAAAAGTGTAACAGAATCAGCGTGACGTTCTTTACTCCACTCTTCCAGTTTCTCAGGCGGTGAAATTAAGCTGAATCGTTCATGATGATCAGGATTGTTAGTCACCAGGTCACCTAGACGTATTTGTGACAGATTGAGTAGTAAATCCTGAATTGGCTGTGTGTCTGCTTCGTAATTCAAGGACTTCTCCTGCCAACCACCTCCCTGTAGCTGCAACAGGGACACTGTGGTACCTTCAACCTGAATATTGATCTGGTTTAAGGCTTTGGTGTCAAGCTTCTCTAATAATTTATGTCCACCAACGTCTGAAATTGGTGAATTTTTATAGTTTGTTTGATCCTTAATAATGAAAAGTCCTGTGCCTATGATTAATAAAACTAAGGTGATCAATAATAGAGGTTTAAACATAATTATCTTAAATTTAAGTTTTGAAGACAGTTAAAATAAAAATTATTGTACTCATTATTATCACTCATTTCTTTGAAGTCTTCAAGGTACTAGGCTTTATTTTTAATCTTTCAGCATCAGTTTTTAGACTGCAGAGCGTATAAGCTTAAATCATATAAACTTGAGCTTTTACCAGAAGCTCTGTAAATTCTTAATTGAGTTTTTACTTATATTACAAAAAGTTTTCTGAGTTAATGCTGATTCAATGAGGCTTTTTGGAATTATCTTGTTTTTGAGGAACCATGTCAGATAATCAGTTTGGATGCCTTGTAGATTTTGAAAGTGGTGAAGGCAAGTCCGCACTTTACAGTTTGGAAAAGTTGCAGAAGGATGGAATAGGACCAGTAGACAGTCTCCCTTTTTCCATACGGATCCTGCTTGAGCAGGCGTTGCGTAATGTTGATGATTTTCAGGTACGTCCGGAAGATGTGACTGCACTTGCCAACTGGAATGCAAATGAAAAATCATCAAAAGAAATTCCTTTTAAACCAACCAGAGTAATCTTACAGGATTTTACAGGAGTTCCTGCAGTGGTTGATCTGGCATCTCTACGTTCCGCAATGGTAGCGATGAAAGGTGATCCAAGTGTGATTAATCCACGCGTGCCGGTTGATCTGGTGATAGACCACTCGATACAGGTTGATTTTTTTGGAAGTTCAGGCGCGCTCAAAAAAAACATGGAAATCGAATTCAGGCGCAATCGTGAACGTTATGAATTTCTAAAATGGGGGAAGCAGGCATTTGACAATTTTAATGTCTATCCGCCGGGCGTCGGAATTGTGCATCAGGTCAATCTTGAAACTGCTGCAAGTGTAGTTCAGTCCCGGGACGGTGTTTGTTTTCCGGACACAGTTGTTGGTACTGATTCCCACACCACAATGATTAACGGGCTTGGAGTTATGGGCTGGGGAGTTGGTGGTATTGAAGCAGAATCAGTCATGCTTGGTCAGCCGATTTATATGCTGATTCCGGAAGTAATAGGATTCCGCCTACAGGGTAAACTACAGGAAGGTGCAACTGCGACAGATTTGGTTTTACGTGTTGTTGAAATGCTGCGGCAAAAAGGAGTAGTCGAAAAATTTGTCGAATTTTTTGGTGCCGGTTTGAATAATCTGACTCTGGCAGACCGCGCCACCTTGGCCAATATGGCTCCGGAATATGGTGCGACGATGGGTTTCTTTCCCGTAGATGATGAGACTTTAAATTATTTACGTGGTACAGGACGAGCGGAAGCCGTTGTTCAGCGTATTGAAAGATATTCTAAAGCACAAGGACTTTTCCGCAGAAATGACTCGCCCGATCCAAAATTTACGGACACATTGGAACTTGATCTTTCAACTGTTGAACCTGCACTGGCAGGCCCTAAACGTCCTCAGGATCGTGTTAATCTTTCGCAGATGCAGCCAGAATGGCAAAAATCTTTGCAGGCATCCACCAAAGAACTTGGATTTGAATTGAGCCGTAACGAACTCGAAACCACAATTCCGATAAAGGGTATTGAATCCGGCGAACTTAAACACGGTTCGGTGGTTATTGCGGCAATCACTTCCTGTACAAATACAAGTAATCCATCTGTGATGCTGGCCGCAGGTCTGCTCGCTAAAAAAGCAGTTGAAAAAGGCTTGAAACGTCAGCCGTGGGTTAAGACTTCTCTTGGACCTGGTTCACGTGTTGTCACTTATTACCTGCAGGCAACAGGTTTGAGCGATGCGCTTGACACATTAGGTTTCCACACAGTAGGTTACGGTTGTACAACCTGCATCGGGAACTCAGGACCTTTACCTGAAAATATTGTTAACGCGATCAATGAAGGTGATTTGGTTGTTACATCTGTTTTGTCAGGAAATAGAAATTTTGAGGGCAGGATCAGTTCGCATATAAAAGCAAATTATTTAGCAAGTCCACCCCTAGTTGTAGCTTATGCTATTGCGGGAACGGTTAATCAGGATTTGAACAATGATCCGCTTGGAAATGATCAAGACGGTAAGCCGGTTTTTCTAAAAGACATTTGGCCAACTAAAGAGGAAATTGCAGAGGTGGAAAAAAAGATAACCAGCGAAATGTACAAGAAAGAATACAAAGACGTTGGTGAAAGTTCTCCCTTATGGAATGCTGTTGAGTCACGCACCGGTGAGATTTATGAGTGGGA
>JACNKY010000057.1 GCA_014381795.1 Pseudomonadota bacterium
AAATGGCATTTTCCAGCCTATTATCCCCACATCAATTGAAACACCGTCGAGCAACTTTAAAAACAGCTCGCCGTCAGTCGCAGTCGCTCTTACATCAAAACGTTCATCCTGCTTGAACATCTCTGTCAAACCCCTGAGAAGCAATGTGTTCTTGTCTGCAATAACTATGTTGAGACAGGAGTTAGTTGACATGGAAAATCCAGGAAGAAAAAGAGTAACATATTCATTGCTCAAGCAGGCATTCACTGCAGGTGAATATCCCAGATTTTCAGGAAAGGTTCCAGCTTTTTCAGAACAGGCAAAAAATGAAAATACCGGAAATTCAGCAAGAAGCTATCGTATCTCGTAGAAGCCGTACGTTTTCTGCGACACTTTGCTTGTCGTTAAAAACTGCTGAACCTGCCACAAAGGCATTTGCTCCTGCAGCAATTACTTCATTGACTGTGTTGACATTAACACCGCCATCCACCTCTAAATCCGCAGATGAACCGCAGATATCAAGCATGACACGTAACTTTTGGATTTTTTCAGTACAGGACGAAATATATGATTGTCCGCCAAATCCTGGATTGACTGACATTACAAGCACAAGATCTATCTCCGAGATAATTTCCTCAAGACTGCTCACTGGAGTTGCGGGATTGATACTCACGCCAGCCCTGACACCTAATTTGTGAATTTGCTGAATTGTACCGTGAAGGTGCGGACATGTCTCCTGGTGGACAGTTATAATATCAGCTCCGGCTTTAGCAAAGTCCTCAAGATAACGTTCCGGATTTTCAATCATCAAGTGCACGTCCAGCGGCAGCTTAGTTACCGGCCGCAGAGCCTTCACAATTAATGGACCGATGGTAATATTAGGGACAAAATGTCCGTCCATTACATCCACATGGATATAATCAACTCCGGCCGCTTCGGCTTCACGGACCTGTTCACCCAGGCGTGCAAAATCGGCTGATAGAATGGAAGGAGAAATTTTAATTTGGTTCACAATACAAATCTCATAAATAGTTTTAGTTGCTTAACACTGAAAATGTGCTTATTCCGACAGACAGGAATTAAACATAGTTTCGGTGTCTCTGGTGATAACAATAATACATTTTTATTATCAGCTGGTCAACGAAGCAAAAAGCGCCGGTAATTTTTCCGGCAGACGCTGGACATTGTCAATGACGGTATAATGGTTCTGTCCGAAAATCCTTTGCACATAATGATCGGCGCTCGGATCAAGTGTAAGACAATATGACATAATACCTTGCGTGTGCAGTTCCTCTACCGCTTTTTTTGCATCCATACGTAAATGTTGAGGATCACGTTCGTCAATATCAGCAGGTGATCCGTCTGTCACTATCAGCAGCATTTTTCTTTTTTCAGCACGAAGTGAAAGGTGATGCCCTGCATGCCGCATGGCCGCTCCCATACGGGTCGACAAACCTCCCTGCATGCCGGCAAGCCGTCCCTTTGCTTCATCATCAAATGCTTGTTCAAAACGTTTAAGACGATAGTACCGAACGTCATGTCGTCCGTCTGAAGCAAATCCGTGAATTGCAAATGTGTCACCGATACCTGAGATAGCGGTTGAAACCAAAGCGCTGGCTTCACGAGTGAGTTCCAGTACCGTTTTCTCTAGGCCTGCAAGCGTTTCGTTGGTCGATTCTGAGAGATCCAGCAGAATCAGAATCGCCAGATCACGGCGGTTGAGCACATTCTTCAAGGTGATCCTCGTATCAGGTTGATAGCCCATACGGATATCGATCATGGCTTCCACTGCGGCATTGATGTCAATTTCGTCACCATCCTCCAACTTACGCTGACGAATCATACCTTCCGGACGCAGACGGTCAACAATCTGTTTGATACGCGAAGTGATCGGCTTATGCTCAGTCAAAATATCTTCAATGTCCTTCGGATCACCTATTGGATAGCCACGTTCATAAACGGTGGCCCAGTCCGGACGGTGTAACTGAACCTGATAATCCCATTCCGGGTAATGAAAAGGTTCACTGACCGATTCCTTGCCTTCCAGTTGGTTAAAACTGATCCCTTTGTCCTCATACGGAAAAAGTTCCGTTTTCAAAGTCCAGATTTCTTGCGCATCATCTCCGGCATTTTCAACATCCAATTCGTTGACAAATTCCATCAGACTGACATTTTTACGTACTTGGCGTTGGTTAGCAGGTACATATTCCACATCGTCTTGCCAGGCAAATTCATCGAAGTCCCAGATAAAACGATTATCGTCACGGTAGGGAATCCGGATGCTTTCCAGCAACCTCAAACTAGGAACCTCTTTGCGTGACGCCAGCACATTGAAAATTTCCAAACCCAGATTCCAGGAGTATTGAGGATCGTTTTTGCTGGACTCAATCTGGTTGTGGAATTTAACAGCTATCTCATTCAGGCTGACATCGTTCACTCTGAATGAACTGTCCAAAAGAGCTAAGGCCAAACGTTCCAGCAGCGGAATAGAAGCATGTTCAGGATGTTTTTTGTGCTGACAATGTAGGGTGCTCCAGAGTTTTCCAAGTCCCGGAAATTCTTTTTTCGCGCAGTACTCAACCCTTGCGTCCTCGACAAAACCAATGAAAAATCTTTGAGCCTGAGATAAATTTTCAGCAGAAATCGGTTCGCGTGTATAGACAAGATGAGCGGCCATATGTGCTGCAATTGCCCGATAAAGCTCGGTACCTTTCACTAAAATTCCATCAACGGCATCAGGCAGGTGAAGCACACGAGCCTCAAGATATGGACGAAAACCAATATGACTCGTATCTGCGGGACGCAAAAAGAAGTCGCGTGCCCACAATGCACGCAGGTAGAAATTAAGTTTGCGTTGACTGTCAATAAACAGAGTTCCGCCGCGTTCTTTTTTCAGCACAGCAAGACTGTCTTCGGTCTTTAAACCAAAATATGCGACCTGCCCGGGGAGGTCACGCCGGTATGCATCTGCACCAAAATCTGCCCAACGTCGAAGACCGGATAAGGTAAGCTTGGAAAGTAGTTCATCAGTGCAGCCCAGCATCGGTCGTAAACCGCGTGGAGCTTTTGCTGCTAAACGATGGATTAGACTAAAGTAACCGCGTAGGAGTTCGGGATCACCCAGGCGTCTTGCGGCAGTAGGAAGGCTGGAAAATAAGAGCGCGATTACCTCTCCGGAAGTCATGGAAATCAACTTCATCGCAGAAGTGACGCATTCCCGAATTATGTCCTCACCGCACTCCTTGACAACTGCAGGTACATTTTCAAGATAGCTGACCACTAAATCAGCGCCTCGACCAAGTTCACTTAATCCGCGGGCTCCATCAAGGTAGTCTTGAAGTCCAACAGAAGACATGCAGCGGCTTGCTTCCTGAAACGTAGCATCCAGAGTACCTTTTAACTCAGGAGCAGCCTGTTCCAAGCAATCACGGTAGTCATCAAGATTGATGCTCATGCAATGCCATTAGTTTTTTGGAATTAGTCAAAGAAAGTCTGAACAGCAGCATCAAGGGTGTCGCGCATGTCAGGATCATCTGTCAGCGGACGTACCAAAGCCAGACGGCAGGCGGC
>JACNKY010000056.1 GCA_014381795.1 Pseudomonadota bacterium
CTCATCAATCTTTGATGCAGGTGCCGGAATTGCTTTGAACGATAAGTTTTTCAAACTGATTTCCTGGTATGATAATGAAATGGGATATTCCTGTCGTTTGATCGATCTGATCGAATATATGGAACAAGCTTGAAACAATTGCGAGGTTCGAGTTTTTCACCTTCTCGTTCCTCGCACCTCATTCCCCGCTTATACACCCTAGACTTCCTAAAACCCCTGACAACCTAAACTTTCATGCACAAGGTTGAATTAAAAGAAGTTGGACTGGACATAGGTTTGGCGTTTGCCAAACATTTTTATAAAACAGACTATCTGCATTATGGTTACTGGCCGGAGGGACTTACGGTAGAACCAGCCAATGTTTTTGAGGCGCAGGAAAACTATGCGAATTTTCTGCTTAAAAACATTCCTGCAGGAGTCAACTCCATTTTGGATGTCGGTTGTGGTTCCGGAAAATTTGCGGAAAAAATGCTTGATGCAGGATATAGTGTGGATTGTGTTTCCCCAAGTCCAAATTTGACTAAACATGTCCGGAATCGGCTGGGTGATCGTGCAGAAATTTTTGAAAACCGCTACGAAGATGTAAGAACCGAAAAGCGATATGACCTGATTCTCTGCAGTGAAAGTTTTCAGTATCTGTTGTTGGAAGAAGCAATTGAGCAGACAAAGAAATTTTTGAATAAGCAAGGATTTCTGCTTATCTGTGATTTCTTTAAACGTGATGTGCCCGGTAAAAGTCCTGTCAGTGGAGGACACCGAATTGAACGTTTCTTTAAATATATGGACGAACAACCGTTCACTAAATTAACTGATATTGATCTCACCAAAGAAGCCGCGCCTTCACTCGACATTATGCGGGATTTGATTCTGGAAGTCATCGCGCCTACCTGGAACATTGTCGCCTATTACATGAGGAGCAATTACCCCCGTTTTACCAAGATGTTCAGTTTTGCCTTCCGCAAAAAAATCGCTCAGGCTCACCGTAAATATCTTTCCGGAAGTACCAGCGGTGAACAATTTGCCCATTTCAAAACATACCGCCTTTTTCTTTACCAACAAAAAGGTTGAAGGCCGCTTTCAGAGTTACGCTGAACTGAGTGATAACTCTGAGATTAAAACTTTTACCCTGCTACGTTTGGCTTGCTCTGAGGAAAATTAACTCTCTCTGGACATAAAGTTACAAAAAAATTCCATTCTTGATGAACTGCTGAAAAGTCAGCAGACCACATTGGTTTTTCAACAGGCCCACATTTATAAAAGAAAATCATGACTGATTCAGAGACAAAATACGCTATCCGCATGATTTTGATCACGACATCCTTGGGTGGGATGTCATTCCTCTCTTTTAATAATGGATTGCTGCTCGCCTATTTCTCCTATTTGGGTATTCCCAGCGCAACTATTCTAATCCTGCTGGCGCTTCTGCCCTTATCTCAATTTGTCTTCATGATTCCCTTCAGTTATTTGTCAGATATTTACGGGAAAAAACTGATTGGGAATTTCGGCATGGTTTTATCAATCATTGGATTTTTATTGATAGCAGTTGCGGGTGCTTTTCCGGAGACATACCTGATTTTGGTAGTCAGTCTGGGTGCAGGTGTTTTTGGTACAGGCTCCGCCTTAATTATCGGTAACTGGTTTGCTTTGCTTCACCCAATAATTCCTGAAAATATTCGGGGCCGGTTTTTTGGTCGTTTACGTTTGACCTGGCAATCGATTGGCATCATTTTTACTTTGGTGGTTATTTACATTTTGGAACAGCATCCTACACTGGGAATGTATCAGGCTGTAATAGCAGTCATCACGATCTTGATGGTGCTACGGATGATTTATTATCAACGTATTCCTGAGTTGGATAAAGTCCTGCCTAAAAAAGAGACTTTCCGTAAATCGTTTTTGAAAGTACTTGCGATTCCGGAATATTTATCCTTTTGCGCGTATTGTTTTTTGTTGACTCTTTTTACCGGCGCCTGTCCGCAAATTTTCAATTTAATTGAAAAAGATGTACTTCATTTGAGCAAAGTCGAAATGGTTTTCATCGGAAATTTATTGGTCGTCGGCGCTTTAGCCGGATTTTTTTTAGGCGGTCGTATGGTGGATAAATTCGGCACAAAATATGTTTTTCTCTGGTGTCATTTTGGCTTTGGTTTAATTCTGTTTTTATTCCTCTGGCGTGATGTTTTTCCCGGAGCAGTTCAAATAACCGTTGGAGTTTTGACTATTTTATTTGGATTAGTACAAGCTGCTTCCAGCATTGCCATGACTTCAGAAACGCTTGTGCTGATACCGGTGGAAAACAAATCACTGGCAACCGGACTATGGTTAACGCTCTACAGCGGTGGGACAGGTCTTTCAGGTGTGTTGAGCGGTCAGGCACTTGAGCTTGGACTTTTGAGTGACTCGTGGAGCTTGTTTGGACAGGCCATGAGCAGATACGATGGACTCTTGATGCTCTGTGGATCGATGGTTTTGTTGATGACAGTCACACTTGGACTAATCCCATCTGTCATTAAAAAGACTCCTGCAGGCTGGATTCCGCAAGGTTCGTGAGGCTATGAATGTGTGTAATTGAGATGTTTTTCTGCGGAAAAACTCCCTGGCTCTTTATACTGCAGGACACTCTTCCAAATAAAAAGCCGGAGTTTACTTTCTAAGTTCTTCCAGAAAAGTGAGAATTTTGTCACTCTCATCCAGTCCGACCAGCATCAGCAGATCACCTGTCTTGACACGCTCCACTGCCAGTTTCACTCCTTCAAGGCAGTTTTTCGCAGAACCTATATTTTCCTCAGAAAATCCCAACAGACGTAATTCATCAAGAACCAGTTTTGATATTTCTCCAACCTGTCTCCCGCGTAAATAATGATCCATTTGAGGGACTAAGAAATAAACCGGTTGAATTTCAGCAATCACGCGTGTCATCTCTCGGATTTCATGATCACTGTGACTGCCCACATGACCAGCTACAACGAGTCTTCGATTTGCCGGAAGTAGAGCAAGTGTTTCACAAACCGCACGGAGTCCATGTGCATTGTGTGCGAAATCAATCAAAAGCTGAAAGTTCTGCTCAACGTCAGAGTCATGAGAACGGTTTGCTGGAGGCAGAGGAAGTGTCAGATAATTTCCCCTGCCGGGATTATCGTTAATGTCTCCCTTAAATTCCTTGAGTGCTTTCACAATTATTTCATCCACGAAACCCAGGTTTTTTGCCAGGGCAATAACACCCAGAGAATTAGCAACATTGTATCTGGCGGCACCGTTCAGCGTGAATGGTATTTCATGCACATTCAGTAAAAAATTTACTGAATTTCCCTGTGCGTAAAAAATCTTTCCATGATCAGCATAACAAACAGAACCGCCCTCTTTCAGGTGTTTAATCAAAATCGGAGAATTCGCATCGAGGCTGAACTAGCATAGAGGTTGTTTCAATTTTTTCGAATATTCAACCAATCCTGAATCATCAGCATTGAGTACCAATGTACCACCTGAAAGCTCCAGTGCACGGAGAATGGTAGTTTTGACGTCATGGTGAGCAGCAAGACTCCTCA
>JACNKY010000055.1 GCA_014381795.1 Pseudomonadota bacterium
TGTAAGTTGGATGCTCCACAAAACAACTGTTCCTACTGCAGCCCAAAATCCTTCCCCTCCCCCAAAAAGCCAGTCAATAAATGGACTTAGTACCTGAAAATAAAACAACCCGTTCAGGATAATTGTAGCGGCAAAAAAAATGAGATAGTTTAAAAACAACCCTCTTAATACTAATCCTCGAAGACCTTCAATCTCAGAAAATGCCTGTTGCCCAGCACGAAACACCGTTAAAGCATGAGTTTTCTGCAGTTTTACTTTAGTTTGTCCTTCAGGTTCGTTCACAAATTATCTCAGTATGCAGCAACGTGATTTAAATAAAACCGTTTAAATAAATCATGACAGAATTTGAAATAGTTCGATAATACTTAATAGTCTAGAACAGCTCAAACTTAAAATTCACTGCTGAGATGATTGAGCGATGATAATCGTTTTAAAAATTTATCAATAATCGTCTATTTTTACAGCTCCACGGTTTAAATATTTATGTTTCAGCTCTTTTTATGGAACCATTATCTTTGAGCTTTTTTGAAATCACAATTACAGAGACAAAAAGCACTTTAATTGCATGATTCATTTAAATGAATATCACGAAAATATACTTCCCCTTAATTAATGTGCCGGCTTTACATAAAATAACAGTTATTTCAGCATTTTTTATGTTTACCGCAATTCACGCAGGCGCGGAAGAACTATGGCGTTTCCGCTATTCAGTACCTACTTCGGGTGAAAGCGAAATCACACGTGGTTCAAGCAAAACCTCTGAAAAACTAAATACTTCTGGACACAGTGGGAATCTGGTATTTGCTAATGGAATCGGTTTCGGTTACAGTACTGTGCGTACAAACGGAAGTCTGGAAGGAATTGACTATAAATTCAAGAATCACAGCCTTGATCTTGCTTATACAATTGGTGACGATCTTAGCTTTACTCTTGGCGCAGGACGATTAGTGCACGGTCGTGGAGAGCAGAGCCTGAATGGAACTAGTTATGTGACAGAAAGCAGCAGCGGTGAGGCCTTGTTTATGAACTTTGGCATACCATTTATTGGAGTTGAGTTATTATTGGGATACCGCCAAAATAACATTGAATATAAACTTTTTCAAAACCGTATTGCAGGAAAGTCAGTAATACTGGAGGATTCAGTAATATTACTCTCAAGTCAGCTTAATGCCGGTTTAGGATTCCTATTTTGATTATTTTGCTGCTCAACAACTAGCAGAAAGGTTTTCCGCAAACATAAAATGACTTAGAACTTTCAGCTAAGATTATTGAGGATTGATAAAAACTTGATGTCTACTGCTATAACTCTAAAATCAAGTCATTTGATACATGTACGGAATAATTCATTTTTTAATCACATATGTCTGATTTTAATCGATATTTTATGTTGCGGGCCCTGCAACTTGGTAAACAGGCACAAAATAAAACCGGAGATAATCCCTGGGTTGGTTGTGTGATTGTGAATGACGGGCAAGTACTGGGAGAAGGTTATACACATGCTGTTGGAGGTCCGCACGCGGAGGCTGATGCGATTCAGCATGCGGAAGCTCAGGGACATTCTCTGGCCGGTTCAACACTTTACTGTACTGTAGAACCCTGTTCTTTCAGCGGTAGAACTCCGTCATGTGCCAAAACTATAGTTGAAAAGAAAATTTCACATGTCGTACTGGCAATTAGAGATCCGCATCCTCAAGTGAATGGTGAAGGAATACGGATCCTCAAAGCAGGAGGAATCAGGGTAACAGAAGGAATCGAAGAATTAGCGGTCCGTCGCTCGCTCGAAAGCTGGTTGAAAGTATACGAATGAATAAAAACCGAGAATATCCTGAGCGTCCTTTTGTTGGAGTAGGTGTAGTAGTTTTACGCAGAGATGAGGTGTTACTGGTTCAGCGGGGTAAAGCTCCCAACAAAGGTCAATGGAGCATACCAGGTGGGAAACCGCTGCTTGGCGAAACTGTTATGGAGGCCGTTCACAGGGAGTTGCTCGAAGAAACCGGTGTCAAAATTGAACAACTTGCTTTACTTGATGTGGTTGATGTTATAGTGCCGGATGGAATTGGTAAAATACAGTACCACTACACACTTGTGGATTATCAGGCAAAATGGCTTTCTGGAGAGTGCCGCTCAGGTGATGACGCGGATGCTGTAAAGTGGTTCACCTTTGAGGAACTGAACTCACTAGGATTACTTGAAATAACCAGAAAAGTTATCCTCAAAGCATTCCGTAATTCAGTAACGTAATAAGTTTACAGTTTAACTAATTTTCCGCCCTCAGGAAGTTCCAACTTGGTCACTCACTTAAAAGTTCAGTTGTGTTATTTATTACGTTTCCTGAATCCTTCATCTTCCCAGGTAAGAAAACGTTTTCCTATTACATCACCAGTATCTTGAACAGAGATGAACGCGTCCGGATCGGTATTAAATAAATATTCTTTGAGACGCCCCAGTTCCAAAAGGTTTATAACTGTATAAATAACTCGTTTTTCCTCCTTTGCGTGGCCTCCTGAGGCATGAAAATAAGTGAAACCGCGGTCGAGCTTTTTTAACACGTTTTCCGCAACTTCTTCCGGCTTACTAGAAATGATGAAAATTGATTTCCGCTGAGAGAAACCGATCTGTCCTTTTTGCATACTCCAACTGAAAACATACATAAATACTCCGGTAAAGAGTGCAGTTTCAAGGTCATAAAGATAGGCATTGCTGGAAATAATCACGAAGTTGACCATATTAAATACTGTACCAATAGGAATTGCCAGACGTTTTTTAATCACAGTTCCGATGATATCAAGACCTCCTACAGAACCTCCTAGATTCAGATAAAAACCTGTAGTAAAACCGGCAATAACTCCTCCAAATATTGCTGAAAGCATGGGGTCACTGATAGAGATCAGTATCCCCTCTGTCATTCCTAGACTTATTGTGTAAAAACTAATTCCTATCAATGAAGTCATGATGAATTTCAACGAAAATTCACGGTAACCAATGATAAATATAGGAATATTCATCAAGGCATACAGCAAACTGAAAGGGATAAATTCTTTAATGGAATCATAAAACAACAAACCTAAACCAGTTAAACCTCCTGCAAAAAAATGGTGAGGAAGCAGAATTCCATTAACCACACTGCTGAAAGTAAAACAGCCTAATGCAAGTGCTGCTAGCATCCGCCAATACTTCCAGGTAAATAATGCCTGTTTAAATTCTTTGAAATCTACCTTAAATTGATTCATAAATTTTCCAACTGATTTAGCTGATAAAAAAGCAAAAAAAAACGGGATGACCGCTTGTGCAGACATCCCGTCAGGATAATGTTTATTCTAAAATGAATTATGCAGCAGTTGACACACTTACCGCACAAGGACCTTTTTGTCCTTCTCCAACTTCGAATTCAACGTTTTCGCCTTCTCTGAGATATCCCCCGCGGACCTCAGAATGGTGAACGAATAAATCTTTTCCGGTTTCTTGCTCAATGAATCCGTAACCTTTACGTTCGTTAAACCATTTTACTTTGCCTGTTGCCATTGTGACCTTATATATTAATT
>JACNKY010000054.1 GCA_014381795.1 Pseudomonadota bacterium
AGTTGTTTTTGCTGACAAAGCGTTGGATATCACTGATTCCCATCGGAGGGAATAACCAGTAATCCGGAAGATAACCTGCAGGTGAAACCGGCTTTGCCTGATGATTGAGGTGCAGACGATGACTGAATGAAAGCATGATCCGTGAATGCTTCAACTGGAAAATTGGACCGGACGTGTTTTTGGGAAATGGACCGGTATTTGAGCCAATCAAAACACCCCGCGGAATCTGTTTCGTCAGCGCTGCTAGAAATTGACAACCGTTTCCGCAATGCTGGTTGGTCAGCACAATCAGACGTGTATTCCACTTTGGAGCATTTTTGTTACCGTTGAAAATGAACTTGGTCTCGACCCATTTTTCAGCAATTCCTTTTTCTCTTAAATGTTCTATAAGAGCCTCTAACTGCTGACGTTTTTGTTCAAGCTGCTCTTGACCTATAAGTAAACGTATTGAGGAATTATGTAGATTCCATTGTACCCTGTTCAGCAAACCTTTTAAGATTGGAAGAGTTTGACGTTCCTGAACAATCACGTTTTTCCAATGGTTGCGTGTAAACTGTTTCAACCATTTTTCTATAAATGCAAAGCTCCCGTTTTTGTTACCGCGTACGTCAATAATAAGTGTAGAGGTGTTTCTTAATTTCAGGGCCAGTTTTTGAAATTGTTTGACAGCTCTTTCTTCACTTCTGCCATCCCTGTACCAACGTATATAAGGTGTACGTCCACTTTTGTATTCATAAACAGGTGTATCCGCTCGATTTAATTCTGCTTGCGGAATAAGTAGTGGTAGCAGGATATTTTGTTTTTCAGCTGAATCATTTTCAAATTTACAATTAAGCGGTTCAAGCTGATGATTCGCCTGTTGTCCCAACATAAAAAGCGCTTCAGACTGTCTCTCCGGTAAAATAGGAAAAAAGACTTCCTGACGCGTTGTGCAGCCGATGTACCAGTGATTTACTATCTTTTCAGCAAAATTCAAGGTTGGTAAAACTCTGAAACGTTCATTATCCTGAGCCAGACGTATAGCGGAATAAAACGCTACTTTAGGTTCAACACGCTGAACATAATGTCGTTTTTTTAAAAAAAGGTCAGTGCGTAGATTAGCGTCTTCAGTGAACTCTAATGCTTTTATCAGTTGTTGTTGAAAATGGTGTGTCAGCGTTGGATTTTTGTTAGTTGCTAAATGATCCGCTAATTTATGAAAGGCGGAATTCCAATTCACCCCGGACTTTTCAAGGATTGGATAGCGCACATAGTTTTCTCTTAGCAAGCGTTCTGCCTGTAAGATGTCTGCCCGCACTTGAGATTTTGAAAGAAACAAGGGACCGTTTCCGGAAAAGTCGAGGGCCGGAATTGTCTCTGCACCCGGAGAAATTAAAACGAAGCTGAAGATAAAAAGGGTGCTAATTAAAAATGTTTTCGTAAATAGCTGAAAGCCTGAAAAACGTAATTCCTCACGGATTTTATCTAATAACTTAAATGCCTTAACGTATTTCATTTTGCTCAATTATCAGGTAATCGCTAAATAATTTCATCCATTCAGTAAAATCCAGTGTTTCCGGTCGACGTAATCCAAAATTTTCACGTAGAGCATCACCGTGATTATGATACCATTCCGGAAAATGCTGGCGGATTCCGTTCATCAGAGTTTTTCTACGCTGTTGAAACAACAGTTGACTCCACTTGAGGAAACGTTTTTCATTTTCAGTGCTGAGTCCGGAATCACGTGGTAAAAGCCGGATTACTGCAGAATCAACTTTCGGTGCAGGTTTAAATGATTCAGGAGGCACCTTTTTGATAATTGTACTTTCAAATCCTAATGCTCCAACGAGTGACAAAGGTCCAAAAGCTTTTCCGGACGCAGGTGTTGCACAAATCCTTTCTGCGACTTCCAATTGAACCATCAGTGTTAAAGATTGCCAGGCCTTACGAACAGGCAGCATCTTCAGGATCAGAGGAGTTGCAATATTGTATGGTAAATTTGCGACCACTTTTGCAGGTGCAGGAATTAATCCAGCCAATGCTTGCGGACTCAGTTCCATGGCATCCATTTCAAGCAAAGTAAAATTTTTTTCATTTTCGAAGCGTTTCCTTAATTTTCGACACAATTCAGGATCTATTTCTACAGCAGTGACTTCTGAGTTGCACTCCAACAATGCAGTTGTTAACATTCCGAGACCAGGGCCAATTTCCAGAATTGAGTCACCGTTTTTAACATCCGCAGCTTGAACTATTGAATCAACCACTTCCTGTTGGATCAGAAAATTCTGACCCCATTTCTTTTTTGCCATTATTTCTTTATGTTGGTTGAACTGTGATTATTGCAAAAAATATATGCTGATTTTAAGAAATCTACTTAAAAACTGTTTATTTCAAAAAAATGCTTTTCAGTGAAAACATAACTGTATTTTAAAAGAGTGCACTGATAATAGCAAACATCTGTTTTTTATTAGATTACTTTTATAAAAAATTGTTTGACTTGCTAATCAAATTGAAATATTCTCAAATGCTTATTCGAAAATATTTTTATATATTTATCTCTGAATTCGCTGAAACCTAAGGTAGCAACCATGGTTTGGCGAACGATAGGGCTGATTGGGAAACTGGTCTGCCTCCCGGTTTTGGAAAGGAGAACCTCTATGATTGACCTGCACGGTCGTAATATCAATAAACTCCGTATATCGCTAACAGAGGTCTGCAATATGGCCTGCACTTACTGCGTTACCAGTCTGAGTGATCATAAGCGTGCGCCTGATGAATTAAAAGCGGAAGATATGTTGAGTTTAGTCCGGATGCTAAAAGAGTATGCCGGAATCGAAAAAGTACGTCTCACCGGTGGTGAACCGTTACTCTACCCTAACCTGATTCAGATTGTTTCTGGAATTCGTGAAATGGGAATCAGCAGTATCGGTCTGACAACAAACGGTCAACTGCTCGCCAGAAAAGCAAAAGCTCTCGTTGATGCAGGACTCAAAAACGTTAATTTGAGCCTCGATTCACTAGATCCTGAAAAATTCAAAAAGATGGGGCGTGTAGGAAAACTTAATAAAACTCTTGAGGGTATTGAGGCGTGTCTGGAATATGGACTGAGTGTCAAAACAAATATGGTGGTAATCAAGGGTGAGAATGATGATGAAATCGTTAAAATGCTTGAATACTGTGTAGCACATGGAGTTGAGGTACGATATCTTGAATTGATGAGTATGGGGCCACTCCACAATAATGATGATTATAAGCTCGTGAGTATGAAGGAAATGCTTAAGCGAATTTCTGCTAAGTATGAAGTGCAACCGATCTCAGCGGAAGCCGACTCAACTTCGCTCAGGTACTCAGTTCCAGGTGGTTATTTTGGAATAATTCCGAATAACAGCGCACCTTTCTGTTCTACTTGTTCACGTTTACGTTTAACTTCGAATGGGCAGCTAATCGGTTGTTTAAGTAATCCTGAACCGGTCTCTGTTCGTCATTTGTTGGAGCAACCTGATCGCGCAGATGCTCTGCAAAAACTTGTGAAAAAATCGGTATCCTACAAGCAAGATGT
>JACNKY010000244.1 GCA_014381795.1 Pseudomonadota bacterium
TCGGAGATTCCGCGAAGACTGCCTGATTGCTTGTGGACCGAATCTGGCACCGGGCCGGTAACTGGTTCCTGAATCAAACGGAATTCCTAAAATCGCGATGTCGCAACTCTTAACGTCTCTTAGTTCCGGAAGTCTGGCAAATGTGGAAGGCCCGGCATAACGTGGAACTATTTTTCCGCTGACTGGTTGAACAGGTGTATTATCTTCATTCTTCATTTTGCCTCTATTTTGTTTACCTTGCTACCGGTTTCTATCCTATTTCAATTAATCTTTTATCAAAGATCATTAAGTTACAAAAACTTTTCATTTTTACTTATTTTGATTTCAAGACAGCTAGATGAAGTTGCGTTTTATCAAAATGAGTTTTATTGTGAATTTTAAGTATTATGCCGTGGATCAAAGGCATCCCGCACAGCTTCACCGATAAAAACAAGTAAACTAAGTTGCAGGGCAATCACTGCGAATCCTGAGATTCCGAGCCATGGAGCGTGCAGATTAGCCTTGCCTTGAGCCAGTAGTTCACCTAGTGAAGCCGAACCTGGAGGTAAACCGAAGCCTAGAAAATCAAGTGCGGTCAGGGTAGTAATTGAGCCGGAAAGGATGAAAGGCATAAAAGTCATGGTCGCCACCATCGCGTTCGGCAGGATATGGCGAAACATTATTCTTCCGTGACTCAAGCCGAGTGCACGGGCGGCTCGTACATATTCCAGATTTCGACCTCTTAAGAATTCAGCGCGTACAACCCCAACCAGTCCCATCCAACTGAAAAGCAACATGATCAGCAGTAGCCACCAGAAATTTGCTTCGACAAAACTTGAAAGAATAATCAGCAAAAACAGGACAGGCAGTCCGGACCATATTTCAATGAATCTCTGACCGAGAATATCAAGACGTCCTCCAAAATAACCCTGTACCGCACCTGCTGCAACTCCTACGATGGAACTCAGAATGGTCAGTACAAGTCCGAATAAAACGGAAATCCGGAATCCGTATATTAAACGCGCTACCACATCCCGTCCCTGGTCATCAGTCCCCAGCCAGTTTTCCGCTGTAGGACCAGAAGGTGCGGCAGAAGGTAAATCATAATTGATTGTATCGTGGCTGTAAGGAATAAGAGACCAGTAGATTTTACCTTTGTTTTCGATTAAATCACGTACAAATTCATCACGATATTCTGCTTCTGTGGCAAACTCACCTCCAAAATCTGTTTCCGGAATGGTTTCAAAAATAGGAAAAATAACACGCTCCTCAAAGGTTACCAGCAATGGTTTGTCATTGGCGATTCCCTCTGCGAAGAGACTGATAAAAAACAAAATCATGAAAATCCACAAAGACCAAAAACCTCGGCGGTTAGCACTAAAATGCTGCAGGCGTCGTCGTGTTATAGGAGTCATCTGCTATGCTTCCCTGGTTTCAAAGTCAATTCTTGGATCAATCACTGTGTACATCAAATCACTGATAATACCAACGACCAGTCCAAGCAGGGTGAAAATGAAGAGTGTGCCGAACATTACCGGATAATCGCGCTGGATTGCGGACTCAAATCCCAGCAGTCCCAAACCGTCCAGAGAGAAGATTATTTCTATCAACAATGATCCGGTGAAAAACATACCGATAAAGGCGGCAGGAAAACCGGCAATGATAATCAGCATGGCATTCCGGAAGACATGTTTGTAGAGTACTCGCCTCTCCGTAATACCTTTCGCACGCGCAGTAATTACGTATTGTTTGTTAATTTCGTCAAGAAAAGAATTTTTGGTGAGCATTGTCAATGAGGCAAAACTACCGACCAGAATAGCGCTGATAGGCAGCACCAGATGCCAGAAATAGTCCAGAACCTGCTGCCACCACGGCAGAGAGGAAATATTGTCAGAAAGGAGTCCGCGCAAAGGAAACCAACTGAAATAGCTGCCTCCGGCGAAAAGAACAATCAGCAGGATAGCAAAGAGAAAAGTTGGAATGGCATTTCCGAGAATGACTATGGTGCTGCTCCAGACATCAAAACGGGAGCCGTGTTTCAGAGCTTTGCGGATACCAAGCGGAATGCTGATCAAATAAACAGCGAGTGTACTCCAGATGCCGAGAGAAATCGAAACCGGCATTTTTTCCAGCACCAGATCTATAACTTTCTGATCCCGGAAAAAACTTTCTCCGAAATTGAAGGTTGCGTAATCACGCATCATCTTGAAAAAACGTACATGCAGTGGTTTGTCAAAACCGTACATACGTTCTATCTCAACAACCAGTTCCGGAGCAAGACCCTGCGCACCCCGATATTTTGAGGTGGATTCGGATGTCGCTCTCGTTTGGCCTTTGATGTCCTCTCCACCTCCTGAGAGCCTCTCTGTCGCACTGACTGCGTCACCCTGCAGCTTTGCAATCATCTGCTCCACGGGACCGCCGGGAGCAATTTGGATGATCATGAAGTTGACTGTCATTATTCCAATCAGGGTAGGAACAACCAGCAGCAAACGACGGATAATATATGCTGTCATAAAGATTAACGCAGAAGTTTATCAATCCTCTAAGTTGTAAGATTTAATTCAGATTCTGCTTTTTTTCAAGCATAGTCTTTTGTTTTTCCGCATCCACCCACCAGGTGAAAAATCCCAAACCGTACTTTGGTGTAATTGCCGGACGTGAAAATTTATTCCAATAAGCGAGACGGTAGTAGTTGATATGCCAGTGCGGAATAACATAATGTCCCCACAACAAAGCGCGGTCCAGAGCCCTTGTGCTGGTGATCAGTTTTTCACGGTCAGGAGCTTCGATGACAAGACGGATCAGCTTGTCAATAGCAGGATTACAGATTCCCATAAAGTTCCTCGTACCCGTGGTTTTACCGGCTTTACAACTCCAGTAATTGTCCTGTTCATTACCTGGAGAAAGCGACTGTCCTATGACCATCACAAACATGTCAAAATCAAAGGATCGGATGCGGCTAACATATTGTGATGTGTCAACCACCCTGACGCTTGCTTCAATCCCCATGAGTTCGAGGTTTTTCTTAAAAGGCAATACGATACGCTCAAAGGCAGGTGAAATCAATAATATTTCAAATTTAAGAACTTCGCCGGCACTGTTGACTCGTTTACCGTCCTTGATTACCCAACCTGCTTCTTTGAGGAGTTTAGACGCAACACGCCTTTGACTGCGGATATTTCCGGAACCGTCAGTGAGAGAAGGCCGGAACTTTTTGCTGAATACTTCTTCCGGAAGGTCTTTGCGAAGAGGTTCAAGAATCGCCAATTCTTCCTGAGAAGGCAAACCGCTCGATGCAAGTTCGGAATTTTCAAAAAAACTATCGGTACGTCTATACTGGCCATAGAAGAGGTTTTTGTTACTCCACTCAAAATCAAATGCATAACCGATTGCTTCACGGACTTTCCTGTCTTTAAAGATCGGACGCCGCAAATTAAAGGCAAAACCCTGCATTCCGCGTGGTAGTTCATGCGGAATTTCAGCACGGACAGTCAATTCATTCTCAAAGGTTTTTCCGGAATACATTGAAGCCCACATTTTGGAATTGTTTTCTTCG
>JACNKY010000182.1 GCA_014381795.1 Pseudomonadota bacterium
CGGGAGCTTTCAGATAACCGACATAATCATCCATTTCTATTTGCTCTTTGACCCAATTTGGCATTTCGGAGGCAAGTCCTTTACCGCAGACATCGCCTTCGAAAGGTGCCCCCATTTCCAAAATATCAAAATCGACCGTTTTAGTTGCAATGGATTGTTGCAAACGTGCATTGTAGTCTGCCTGTGCCAGATCAATCCATTTTATTTTTGCACCCGTATACTTCTCCCAGGGTTTCAGAAATCCTCTGAACAGGAAGTTGTGCAAATTCTGATTGTTCAGACCCATGAAGGTTAATTCTACACCGTCAAATTCACCCTTTGAAACTCGTGCCTTTGTCGGATTAAGGCACATTGCACCGACTTTCTGCCAGTCTGAATCTGTAGGCGAACCTTTACCTACTCCGGGTATTCTCAGGATGTCTCTCCTGACGTTTGCAGC
The DNA here is from genome assembly GCA_014381795.1 of Pseudomonadota bacterium. GTDB lineage: Bacteria > SAR324 > SAR324 > SAR324 > NAC60-12 > Arctic96AD-7. Next base: position 440 of record JACNKY010000182.1, read on the forward strand.
CGATGCACTCTTGGGAAAGAGTCCGATTCCTGCAGCTGAACCGGCTGCAATTGCACTTGCTCCAGCTACAACCGTCGATGCGTCTTTAACAAACTGACGACGGTTTATTATTTTTTTGTTTTTCATCTTGCTCCTATTAAATTTAAACTAACAATCATTTGCAGTACCGGACAGTACATTTTGCACAAGGCGAAATATGACACAAATGTTTGCTCAAAACCACTTCTGCGCTTAGCGCAGAAGTGTAAAACCAATCGCATTGCGATTGGTTAACAACCGGACAACCCCGTTGTTAAAGGCTTAAAGTTTTAGTTTCCTCTCAAGTATCAAATTAATTTTGTACCACGCTATATCAAAAACTGACCTTTTTCAATGGTTTTTTTCCCATCTAGATACAGCACCCCTTTTTCCCGTAAATCTTTAATAAGATCCCAGTGAAAAGCGGATTGATTAATTCCGCCACATTCCGGATAAGCTCGTCCCAGAGCTATATGAACGGTCCCGCCTATCTTTTCATCAAAAAGCAAATCATAACAGTAGCGACTGATTCCGTAATTTGCACCAACTCCAAACTCGCCAATTCTCTTGGCACCATTGTCCATTTCAAGGAGTTCCAGGAGTAGTGCTTCGTTCTTGTCAGCGGAAGCCTCCACCACTTCGCCCTTGGAAAAACTCAAACGGATACCTTCGATAAACTGTCCGGCAAAAACTGCGGGAAATTCAAATGTAATGTATCCTTCCGCACTGTCATCTGTAGGAGCGGTATAGATTTCACCACCGGGCATGTTAATGTGTCCGTCGTCAATCAGGTATTTTCGTCCTGTTGTTTTGAAACTAAGATCAGTACCCGTGCCGACAATTCGGACCTCTTCGGTAGTTTGCATGAATTCCCTGATTGCATCGTAACGGTTGCTTTCTTCCTGCCAGTCAAGCAGTGTTGCATTGAAGAAAAACTCCATCATTTCGTCTGTACTCAATTCTGCCTGTTGAGCAAATGCAGCGTTTGGAACCCGTACTAGGACCCAGCGTGTCTTTTCTGTACGCAAGGCAGAAACTTTTCCTAAAGATTTCCGGAAAGCTGTAATTCTTTCAGGTTTTATTCCGTTCAGTTCATGAGGGTTAGCTGCACCACGTAATCCAATGTAAACATCTGCCCACTGCATCCCTTTTTGTTGTAGCTCATGTGCGCTATCGAATTGTTCAGGGTCACCGCCTTGCATCAGATCCCGCTGGAGCAGGGTGGACTGAAATTCAATATGAGGATGGGCACCAACCTTTATCACCGCTGAATGAACGGCCCGTGCTAGAGGCCAGGTGTCTGTTTCCATCATAGTGATCAGAACACGCTCTCCTGGACCGGTCGAGGTCGAGTAATTTACCAGAATATCAGCAAGTTGTTCCCAGCGAGTATCAAGCATATAAACGTTTTGATAAATCAGTGTAAAGTTTCAACTTTATCCATAAATTTCCGGACTCGCTCCGGATCAACAGCACTCCAAGTATCACCGTTATATTTGAGGTGTGAGCCGATGACGCAACCGTCGGTGAGCGAAAAAATTTCGGCAACAGTGTCTATGGTTACTCCGGTATTGGCTAATAACGGTGTGTCCGGAAGGGCCTCACGGACTTCTCTCAACTCTGTTTGATTTACGCCCATTCCGGTCATTGGCCCGGAGACACAAATCACATCGGCCTTTGAGGAAAACACCGCGCTTTTGGCCTTGACGGCTAAAGGCCTGGTATCAAGTGAGGTGGCAAATTCTGCATTGATATTGAAAAGCATTTGCAAATCGGAACGTCCTTGTGAGGCCCTCAAACGCGCAGCTCCGGCACAGTCCGGTGCCCAAAGTCCCATGTCAGAGGCATAAACACCGGTGAATATTTCACGTGCAAAATTGGCTTCGGTTGCGACAGCTAAAGCCACTGTAGCTACTGGATCCCACAGGTAATTCACGCCGAATGGAACCTTTAATATTGATTTAACCTCCCCTATAACTGACGCAAGTGCTGCCAATCCTTCAGGTGGAGCCTTTAGCACATACGGGCGATCAAATTCGTTGCCAAACATTACTGCGTCTACTCCACCTGATTGTAAGGCTTCAAGATCGGCGATTACGGAAGCGATAATTTTAGTCATTCCGGAGGCAGTATCATAATCCGGAGAACCAGGCAAGGCTGCAATATGCACCATAGCCACCACAGTTTTACGGCCAAATTGTATTATTTTATCAGACATTTAGTTCTCCAAATTATTGCGGATGTTTCTCAAGCCTACATAACTTGCTTTGTATGCTTCATAAAACGGTTGGTATTCAGCGTTCACCTGCGAGTTTGGCTCAATCACGCGATCAAATTGTACCATTTTTTCAACTGCTGTAGGAATGTCTTCGTATATCTCTGCTCCAACTGCGGCAAGAATAGCACATCCCAGCAAAGGTGCATCAGGATTTTTGGTGAGGATCAATGGCAAGTTTGAAACATCGGAATGGATTTGAAGCCACAATTCGGAATGTGTTGCTCCTCCGGAAACGACAATGCTCTCGGGGAAAAATCCGTTAGTACGCATGGATTCCAAAATCAGTTCACTGCCAAAAGCTACCCCTTCAATCGCTGCCCGAAAAAGATGCTCTCTACCATGTTTGAGAGTTAAACCATGGAAAGCCCCACGCGAATTTGGATCTGTATGTGGTGTTCGATTTCCTTGAAAATGCTCCTGAACAATTAAGTTTTCAGACCCTGGAGGAAGTTTCGAAGCATCTAGGTTGAGTGCTTCATAATCTGACTCGCCAAACAAATTTTTGAGCCAGTTAATTACAGAACCGGTTGAAGTCTGTCCGCCTTCTACAGTGTACAATCCCGGTAAAAGTGCATCTGCATAAGTACCCCAAATGCCCGTTCCGTGAAATGGTTTTTCACTCAATCCCAGATGAAGATGAGAAGATCCGGTAATGAGTGCAAGGTTTCCTGTTTTGACGACACCAAGACCGATCATGCCGATTTGCGCGTCCGCACCACCTTGGACGACGGGTAAATCAGGAGTTAAGCCAAGGTGTCCTGCTGCTCTTGGGGTTAGACGTCCAACCAATTCTCCTAGTCGAAATACATCCTGAGGCCACTTTTCGGCAAGTTCGACTAAATCGAGTTTTTCCAATAACGATTTTGGCACTCCTTCTCTGGAATAATCACAATGCCATCGAGTAGAAACATTGTTGATACTGGCACCCAAACGACCCGTGAGGTGCAGATTGATGTAATCCTGATATTCGCAAATTGTGACTGCACGATCAAAATTTTTCGGTTCATTCTGCTTAATCCAGAGAGCCTTGGGAATCATCCACTCTGCCGAGACTGGGCCACTGCCGTTACTGTTGATTAGCAAGGCATTATCCACTGTGGCGACCATTTGTTCTGCTTGCTCTGCACTGCGGACATCCATCCAAATCAGTGCCGGACGAACTGGATTTCCAGAATCGTCTAGGGCCACCACGCTGCAACAAGTCGTGTCCACAGCCATTGCCGCGATCTGATCAACACTTATTTCTGAATCACTAATCGCTTTCCTGACTGACTTGCCGAGAGCATCCCACCAGTCGTTGGGGTCCTGCTCGGCCCAGCTTGGAGCGGGAAACTGAGTTGGATATGACGTTGAGGCGTAGGCAAGTGGAGTTCCTAAAACATCAAATATTCCTGCACGGAGTCCTTCTGTACCCCCATCCACTCCCAGTAAATATTTTTTACTCATTCAATTCTTACCATTTGTTGTGATCATGTCCTACCGCCCTGTCAAAATGTGTATACCCCCCATCGACGAAAACGAGCTGTCCGGTGGTATGGGAAGAACGGTCGGAAGCAAGAAAGACAATAGTTTGTGCGATTTCTTCTGGTGTTGTTAGCCTTTTTTCAAACGGTACAATGTCAGCGATGGCTTTTTTGGCAGCTTCCGGTTTAGCTTGGGATTGGAAAAACTGCTCGTATTGATCTGTCAGGCACTCAGCAGGTATAACACAATTAACACGAATTTTATCCGGAGCCAAGGCCACTGCCCACTCTCGGGTAAGAGCACTTATGGCGCCCTTTGCAGCGGCATATGCGGAAGTGTGCCCCTGTCCAGTTTCAGAGACCTTTGAGCCAAGGTTGACAAGACAACCAGGCCCCTTACGGAGTTGTGGCAATGCATAATGCGTCATTGCATAGACATGCAGAAGATTATTTTGCACAGAAATCATAAAATCTTCAGGAGGTGTTTCAAGACCCAAACCGTCATTAAATCCGGCATTATTCACCAGTACATCCAAGCCTCCGAACAAAGAAACCGTTTGCTCGATAGCTTTTTTGCAAGCTTCTAAATTTGTGAGGTCCGCTTCAATATAACTGACTCTGGAACCTAAGTATTTCTCCAAAGACGTTCCAGTTTCTGTATCCCGGTCGACCAACACCACTCGACAATCCTCTGCTGAAAATGCCTCGACCGTTGCGGCACCGATGCCTTTTGCTCCACCTGTAACGAGCACAATTTTATTTCTTAGTCCTAAGTCCATCTATTACTTTTATTTTAAGCCAGGTTGGTTTTTCCTCTACATTACATTTCCATCAGGTCCAATCACTCCTTTTGTGATCATAAAACAACCATATGGTCGACGCTCTGCGGTGGCAATGACCGCATAAGTTTTACGAGACAATTCATAAAAACTGTGTCGTTCCACGGAATCCATCTTCCATTCTCGATCAGAATTTTCCAAAGCAATTCGATGCAAATCAGTATGTACCTCAAGAGTGGTTTCAGGTTCTCCCACCACCTGCATATACTGAATTGGAGCTTCAATGAAACTGTCCAGTGGAAAAACAGAAAATATTGCCTGGGCAACTTCCGGAATTCCTGCGCCATCAAACCTAATCACTTCGCCGTGAACAGTTGTCGACGCCACAGAATCAGCAGGGAAATTACTGTCAACAATTGTCAGCACGTCTCCATGTCCCATAGCACGGAGAATATAAAGCAAGTTTGGATTTAATAAGGGATCAAGATTTTTTAGCATAATGTTTCCAAGGTTTATGGTTAATGGTTTTAGCCACAGGTTTTCGCTGAGGCACACGGATTTTATTTATGCGTCCTTTTTTGTGAAAATCTGCGACCAACTTCTAAAGTTGGTAGAGTCGTTCTGCATTTATGCTAAACATTTTCTCTTGAACAACAGTAGGACGAGTTGAAACAATTTCCTTAAGTGCTGCGATCCATTGAGACAAACTTGCGCCAAGGGTGCATACTGGCCAATCTCCACCAAACACAACTCGATCTTCTCCAAAAGCTTCAAGGCAGGTATTGACTGTCGGCGCCAGAGTTTCTGCATTCCAGTCAGTTTCCGCACGAGCTACTATTCCGGAAATTTTGCAGTAGACGTTTTCAAGTTCTCCCAATTTGAAAATTCCTTTTTGCCAACTTTCCTTGGAGTGTATATAAGTGGTGTCAGAACTAGACGAACCGATTTTACGATGACCGTTGACAACGTATGGATCAGCGTTTCCACAATGGTCCAGAACAAAAGTTGTCTCCGGAACCTGACGGCATAGCTCAACTGCATCATGAAGTTCCGCAGGACGTATGCAGATGTCAAAGAGTAAATCCCTCTTGCCCAAAGCACGAATGCTCTGCACAAATTCCGGAGTGAGGCAATATTTAGACACTTGTTCCGGATTGTGAAGAACTTGGCGCACACCTTTGATAAACGGATTGCCGGAATTAGCACCCAGAAATTCAGCAAATCCCGGTTTTCCAGGATCAGCGGAAACGACCATACCAAGGATTAAATCCGAATCTTCCTGACAATGCGGTGTCATGTCGTCAATCTCTTTCTGCTTGTCAACCGGATGCGCATCTACCTCCATATATACAGTCCGTCTGATTCCGGAACTTGCAGATGCTTTGAGGTAATCCGAAATTTCGAAACTGCGGTTAAGTGCCGGAACCCCTTCAACCCAGGGTAATTTTAGACGATCCAGATTCCAAAGATGCTGATGCGTGTCAATAATGTCGAGCATTTTGTCTATGTGAAATATCTAACTATTTTCATTAAAGGTACTTCAGTACCACAAACTAACACACCAATCCATAGGGTTCAAACGGATAATTGTTAAAAAAGTTGTTTTTATCAGTAAACATCAAAATAAAAGTTATAGGGTAATTTACTGAACTCAATACTATAACAATAATTATACACGGATTATTAATGTTGCTGAAATAGTTAAAACGGCAATTTTTCGAGGAAAGTGGAAATGATTGAAAATGGAATCTCATAATTGAATCGTTTCGGTTCGATAAGCTTTTTTGGCATTTTCAGAAAAAAGTTTTCGTTGATCCTCTTTTTTGTACTGACCATCAACTAGACTCACAAAGGCTTTGTATAGGCGGTCTGCGTTCCAGCCAAAATGGTTCTCTACAGGAAAGTTAGAACCAAAGAAACAGCGGTCGATTCCAAATAAATCAATTACCCTTAAAACGGTTTCCTGAACTAATGAATTTTGTTCCCAATTCTTGTCGATATAGGAAAGCATTGAAATTTTAATATAGGTCTTTTCTTGTTCTGAAAAGGCTTTTAAACCGTTCCAATATACATCCTTTTTTGCAGTGAGATCATCAAGTGTTGGGCTTCCCAGATGACCGATGATGACGGGGATTTCCTGATGTTTTTCTACCAAGCGTACAGCATCCCTGAATTGATGAGGGTTTAGCTGCAAATCATAGGACAGCGAGTGGTTTTTCAGCTCAGCATATCCTTTACGCCACTTTGGATTGCCAAGTAAATCTCCAAGCTGTTCATTTCTTGGCCACGAAGGTTCGTAATTCATGATTTGTCTAATTCCTCGAACAAGAGTGTTCTCGGCCCTTTGGGCTAGTATCTTTCCGGCATTATAATCCTCAAGAGATGCAGAAGAGACAATAATATAGCATTTATTTGAGTTATCCAATTGCTTGGAAACCCAGTTTGTTTCTGCTAGACAGGCTGCAGCAAAGCCATCCCCCGTTTTACCGACATGGCAGACACTTACGGCTTCAACAAAAGCTCCACCGTTATGTTCAAAACCGGAGCCAGCCTCAAGCATATCTTGTTCATACAAATCCCACGAATAAACAGGGTTGCCTTTAGGTGCGAAAAGCTGACTTGAATCATGTCCGGAAAGGGAGTTTTCCGAGACATCCCACAGATGAAAGTGTGGGTCCCATATTTCCATTTGCTTACTACTTGTCATTCGGTTGAAACAAAAATTCTGTTCAGTTTCAAATCACTTCGGTCAAGCTTCAGACCCCATCCGGGGTCATCAGTCAATTTAATTTTTCCATTTTGGGGTAGGATTTCATTCTTAAACATGTTTCCAAACACTGGAGGAAAGCTCAGGCAATCTTCACTGGTGTTAAGATACTCACAAAATGGACAGTGCGGTTGAGTGATGATAAAGTGATAACTGTACGCCCCGCTGCCGTGAGGCACTACAGGAATGTCATACGCAGCGGCCATTGCTGAAATGCGCAGCAATTCTGTCAATCCGCCGCACCACATGACATCTGGCTGGATGATGTCAACAGAGCGGGATTCGATTAACTTCCGGAATCCGTAACGAGTGTACTCATGTTCTCCCGAAGTCCAGCGCATCCATGGGACTCGTTCTTTGAGTAGTTTGTACCCGTCGAAATCATCCGGATGTAGAGCCTCCTCCAGCCAGTAAACACCGATCTCCCGGAGAGCATAGGCCAATTCGACTGCATAGGGCACATCAAGCGACATCCAGCAATCCGCCATTAATTGAAAATCAGGTCCAACTCGGTCTCGCATTTCACGAAAATGTTCCACATTAGCATTCAGACCCTCCTGTCGGTCTGCCGGACTGTGGGTAATTGGCATTTTCCCTCCGATGAACCCCGCCTCTTTAGCCACATCCGGCCGTATTCCTGTACAGTAAAGTTCAATCTCTTCCCGTACAGCCCCACCGATCATTTTGTAAACGGGTTCCTGTCGCAGTAGGCCCAGAAGATCCCAGAGAGCCAAATCTACTGCACTTATTGCCCAGAGTGGCAAACCCTTACCACCATAATACCTGCTGGCCCAGAACATTTGGTCCCAGATGCGATTCAAGTCCCTTGGGTCTTTACCTACTATGAAACGCCGGAAGTGTTGCTCAATTATGTAACATGCTGGCGCACCACCTTGTCCAGTACTGATTCCGACCAAGCCATCCGAAGTTTCAATCTCTACGACGATACTCTTCATCTCGTTGATGCCAAAGCTGGTACGGGATTGTTTGTACTCCGGATATGCTGACATCGGAGTTGCAATAAGGGTATCCACCAACCAGTGTCCCTGTTCACGGTCATGATAATCTCCTCCGCAACCAGGCTGTTCTAGGACATAAGCCCGGACATCAATGATTTTAACTTGTTTCATTTTACCTCTTCAATAAGTAGAACGTCCACCACTCAAATCAAAGACTCCCCCGGTGGTGAAGGAGTTTTCAGCGGAACAGAGCCAAGCCACCATCGAAGCAGCTTCCTCAACTTTCAAAAAACGATTGCGTGGAATTTTGCTCAACATATACTGAATGTGTTTTTCACTCATCTGTTCAAAAATCTGTGTTTTAGCGGCAGCCGGAGTAATGCAGTTTACCGCGATATCATATTCGGCCAGCTCTTTTCCAAGCGATTTAGTCAAAGCGATTACTCCGGCCTTGGCCGCACTGTACGGACCCGCGTTAGGATTCCCATCCTTTCCAGCGACAGAGGCGACATTTACGATTCTTCCGTATTTTTGTTCAATCATTATCGGAGTCACGACTTGCAAGCAGTTGAAGACTCCAGTCAGATCAATATCTATAACATTTTGCCATTCCTCTGGTGGATATTCCCACAGTTTACCTGAGGGACCGGCGATACCGGCATTGCAGATGAGAAGGTCAATGCTCCCTAGAGCATCTTGAGTTTTTCGGACGGCATTCCTCACGGAATCTAAATCGGTAACATCCATCACAATGGCTTCCACGTTGCCTTTTGAAGCAAGAATACTTGCGGTTTTGCGGACTAATGGTTCATCGCGATCCCAAAGGCAAACTGAAGCTCCTGAAGCAAGAAAGCGTTCTGCAATCGCTAGCCCGATACCCTGAGCACCACCGGTAATCACAGCACGTCGGTTTTGGAGATCAATTTTATTCATGTAAATACCTGTTATTTAGGAACTAATTAATTTTTTTAATACTGAAAATTGAAGTGGGGAGTGTTTTTCAACACTCCCCGAATCACAAGGTTACACTTGCGTTATTTTGCAGATGCTTCCACGTTACCTTTGTTGTACACGGTGAAGGGTCCCATCAACACGCGCATGCCTTTGTCGCGGGTAGGATCCTTTTCAATCGTGTAGTAGCCCATCCTTCCGGCTTTGAAGGTTTCTCCAACAATGCCCTCAATCTGGTTTGTGGCCAGAAGATAAGTGGCATAATAAGAAAGGTAGCCTAAATCAACAAAACTCCAGAGAGCAAACTCAGGGGCACAACCGTTCATGGTGTAGCTCACCATTTCGGCCGGCAATCCCAAACCACTCACCTTGACTTTATCGCACAACCCTTCATCCTGCATTGCTTTTGCTGCTGCCGCAATTCCGACTGTGGTCGGGGCCATAATCAACTTCAGGTTCGGATGTTTGTCCAGTAAAGCAAGTGCTTGGTTATAACTCTTTTCTGATTGATCATCGCCATAGACCAAATCAACCAGTTTAATCTTGGAATATTTAGGAGCCTTCAAGGCTTCCTTCATGGCAGCATTCCAAGCATTTTGGTTTGAGGCATCCGGTGACGCGGAAAGCACCGCAAATTCACCACCGGAGGGGCCGATAATATTCAATGCCATATCGGCCATTACCGTTCCTGTTTCATTGAAGTCCACCTGAGCGATGAACAATTGCTCGCCATCCGAAGATGGAATGGGAGAGTCCCAGGTCACGACCGTCATACCCTTTGCACGAGCTTTCTTAGCTGCAGGAGCAATTTGGTCACCGGCATTGTTTGAGATCATAATACCATCCTGACCTTGTGTGGTTGCAGTGGTCAATATTTCAATCTGACCCGCAACGCTATTCTCCGGTGTTGGACCGAGAAACAACAGTTTGCCCGGATTCTTCATTTCTGAGTGGGCCTCCTTGGCGCCTTCGTTAGCCTGATCGAAGACCAATATGCCAAGAAATTTTGGCATCAATACCAAATCAGCCCTAAGGCCTTTTTTGGCGATAGTGTGCCCCATTGCAATGCTCCCAATGAGCATTGTAAACAATATAACAAGTGTTATTTTTTTACGATAAAACATAACTTCTCCTTATTTTAGTGATAAAAAATAAATGGATTAAAAAAACTTTTTATTGATTCATAGGCATTACCTCCTCATTGCATAGAGATTTGATGATTGATACGAAAGTCTTACAGCCTTCATTGCAGTTACTTTAGACGTTGGTTCCAAAAATCTTGAATCATTTTCTTCAAATTGGGGATCAATACCGAAAGGATTAACAAAACCCCGATAACCCCGGTTTGAACATGTCCCGTAATATTGCTTAATGACATCCCATTCCTTAAATAAAGCACAATCAGAATTGAGAGTATAACACCGTAGATACTTCCGGAACCTCCGAAAATGCTAACTCCTCCGAGTAGTACCATAGTGATGATGTCCAATTCAAAAGAGAGTCCCATGTCGCCTCGAACAGCGCCTAAACGGGCAGCGAATAGTATCCCAGCCAATGCGGAAATGAATCCTGATGCTGTGAACAAAATCAATTTGACTCTGGATACGTTAATCCCGGAGTATAAAGCCACATTCTGATTAATACCGATGATGTAAACATAACGGCCGAAACCGGTGAATTGTAGGATAATCAAGGCTAATATCAGCAATCCTAAGAATATAATTATCGAAAGGGGTATTGGCCCCAGAATCGGTTGCTGACCCAAAGACTCAAACCACGATGGAAATACACGAATTGAACGGTCTTCAACCAACACACGTGCCAAGCCTCTGAACCCGATCAACATAGCTAATGTCACAACGAGAGAAGGCAGTTTGAACACCGTGATCCAGTAACCATTGAAGGCTCCGCCCATCGCCCCAATGACCAGGCACAATCCTAATGCCGGTATCATCGGAATTCCGGATTCCACCAACAAGCCCAAGGTACAAGCGGAAAGCCCCATCATTGAAGCCACTGAGAGATCGATTTCTGCATTCAGGATAATAAAGACCATGATTAAGGCGACGATAATTTTTTCTATTGACAATTCGAACAAGTTGACCTGATTGTCAATACTCAGAAAGGATTCAGAATTGAGGGAGTTAACTAAGATGACGGATATCAGTATCAGGCTCAGGAATCCTTCCCAGCTTTTCAATTTATTCAAAACAATAGACATTAAAGTTTTTTCAAGATAATCAAGAGTTTGTATGTGACGTTTTTTTCAAACGATAATTACGAAAATGTTTCATAATAACACTGTCAGTTGCAACTGAAGTCAGAATTAACATTCCAAGCATGGCATCTCTCCAGAATTCGCTTATCTGCAACCAGCGTATCAGACTGTTTTCCAGTAAATCGATCATGACAGCACCCAACACTGCGCCAAAAATACTTCCGGAACCACCAAAGATATTGACACCACCTACAACTGCTGCAGCAACTGATTTGAGTTCGAGACCACTTCCGGCTACCACCGTAATATTTCCAAAACGAGCCAAGAACATAAACCCGGTCAATCCGGCTAGCGCACCACATAAAACAAAGGCTGTAAATATTATTTTCTGATTTGGGAAACCTGAGTTTTTAGCTGCTTCTGGATTAGAGCCGACAGCATAGAGTTTTCTACCAAAAGATGTGTTACGCAGTATAAGTTGAAAGAGTATAACCACAACGAACATCCCTGCGACCATCAATCGAAGGTTCAAACGCTCGTAACTCAAAACATTGACCCTAGGCAAATCCAATAACCACTTAGGCAGATTGACTGTGAGAACGGTCTGGGCATCTGAATATTCTACGAGCAATGTTCGATACAGAGCCATCGTTCCTAAAGTGACAATAATGGCGGGAATACGGCAAAAGGCCACTAGGAAACCGTTGAAACTCCCCATCAAAGCTCCAATTCCAATTGCCATGAAAATTGCGACAAGTGGTGTTATTTCATTGTTTTGAGAAAGATGCTGACCGACAAAGTAAGCTGTAAATCCCACCATGGAACCCACTGATAAATCGATGTTACGCGTTAAAATCACCAAAGTCTGTCCGATTGCCAGTACACCCATGATGGCAACGCTCGTTGACACTCGGTTAAACAAACGTGCGTTGAGGTAATACTCAATTACAGTGGAAAAGAAAATCAAAACCACGAGTATGAGCAGTAGCAAGACCAACTCTCTCAATCTTTCAGGACGTAGTTTCCGTAATAGGTCGTTCATGAAAGGCCCATCTTCTGTCCCATCGCAAGGGACATGACTGATTCCTGAGTTGCTTCCCGACTTGCCAAAATTCCCATTTGCCGACCTTCCCGCATAATCAATATCCGGTCACTCATGGCCAATACTTCAGGGAGGTCTGAGGAAATGCAGATGATTGAGAGTCCATTCTCAGCCAATTCCTGTATCATTGAATGCACCTCAGCCTTCGCTCCAACGTCAATCCCCCTAGTCGGTTCGTCCAGAATGATGATTTTTGGCTGGGTATTTAGCCATTTACTGAACATTACTTTCTGTTGGTTACCGCCGGAAAGTTTACCAACTTCTTGTTCAAGCGACGGGGTTTTGATTTGTAAACGATTTTTGAACTCATTTGCTGTCTTTTTCTCCTTCTCTCTCTTAATGAGGCCGAAGCGGCTTAGATATCTGCTTAAAGACGGAAGTGTGATGTTTGAAGTTACAGACATTGGCATTGCCAGTCCCAACTGATGCCGGTCCTCGGTCATGTAGGCGATTCCGAGTTTCTTTGCTGTTTGTGGGGAGTTAATTTTTACTATTTTATCTTCAAGCTCGATGCTTCCGGAATCGGCAGGATTGATACCGAACATTGCCATGCCAACATCAGTGCGGCGTGAACCGACAAGTCCGGCAAATCCAAGTATCTCTCCTTCATGTAACTCAAAACTGATGTTGGAGAAAGTGGACACCTTCGATAGATTCTTTACTGAGCAAATGCGTTTACCATCTTCTCTAGTTTTCCTTGTTGCGTAGAACTGATTTACTTCCCGTCCAACCATCTCCCTCACGAGGCTTTCCTTGGTAACAGTGGAGATCGGTCTGGTAGAAATGTGTTTGCCATCACGCAGAACTGTGATCCGGTCTGCAATTTCAAAAACTTCTTCAAGCCTGTGACTGATGAACAAAAGGGCAACGTTTTTTTCTTGTTTGAGTTGCTTCGCCGTTCGGAACAGCTGTTTTACTTCATGGTCTGACAACGATGCAGTAGGTTCATCCATGATCAGTACTCTGACATCCAGCGAAATGGCTTTGGCAATTTCTACAGCCTGTTGAGCCGCAAGTGTCAATCCACTTGCAGAATTTTGGACGTCAATGCGGACTCCCAAATCATTAAGTATATTTTCAGCTTCTTTGTACATCTTGTCCCAACGAACAAAAAATCCCTGATCTCGATGGCTGATAAAAATATTTTCTGCTACATCGAGGTCTGGAAACAGCAATGGTTCCTGATAGATTGCAGCAATGCCGTAGGCCTGAGCCTCTTGAGAATTGCTGATCTTGACAGGAGTTCCGGAAAGTCGCAATTCTCCTTGATCGGCCTGCTGGAGTCCAGTAAGAATTTTAATCAGGGTTGATTTACCAGCACCATTTTCACCGACAAGAGCATGTATTTCTCCTGGATACATTTTCAACGAAACGTCTTCAAGCGCTTGAGTCATATCAAAACGCTTCGAGGTGTTAAGTACTTCCAGAACGGGCTGATTAGAAGTTTTCAAAGTCATAGTCTCTCATATGATTGAAGTCATTACTCCATGTGCCACTGAAGCGGAAGTAAAAACGGGAAATTGATTTGAGTGTCCACATCTATTTTCATTATAGGTGTCATATATTCTCCCCACTTCTGGTTAATCTCACTTTGGTTGATGTGTGCAATGGTATTTTCCAAATCCTCAGTTTCAAAATATCCGAACAGCGTCAATCCATGCCGAAAAATCGAGTAATTTTTTACTCCGGACTCTTGAAGCATTTCTACCATTTCAGGCCAGATTTCCTCATGTCTTTTCTTGTATTCTTCCTCATATCCAGGTCTTACTTCCAGAACCCAGGCAAACGACGTATTGCTCATCTTCATTCTCCTCTACTGATTTGAATCAATGGGAAGCATTATGTTTGCTTCTCAATTGCTCATTTTTTACGAGACTCCTGAATTCTATAAATTGAATCTGGATTCGGGGGTCTTGGGTAAGGCATAATCATGTCCACATTTTCACAACGAGGTTGCAGGGTGTTTTTGCCAATCACGATTTTTTCTTCGTACTCTGAAAAATCACCATAGACTTCAAAATCAACCAACGGCCAGGCGTCTGCAGCAGCAAATTCAAATAGTAACAGCCTGCGTGGACGGTTTGAAAAATTCGGACTTGATCCATGAAGTGTTTTTACGTGATGAAAGCTCGCGGAACCGGCTTTACCTGTAATTTTGACAGCTGAAGTAATATCGATACCTTCATTTTTCAAGTCAACAGAACCACTGAAAATTCCATTATGGTGGTGGTTTAAGGTTTCCCCAAGATGACTTTGTGGAACCACCATCAAAGGAGCATTGTCTTCGTCAATATCGTCAATCATGATCCCCACTGCCAACAAATCGGGATTGGTGTGCGGATAAAACGCCCAGTCCTGATGCCAGTCCACAGCAGAGCCTCCATGAGCTGCTTTGATGTTGAGTTTGCTGTTCCGGAAGCGGACATTTTCCCCAAGCAAAATTTTCAGCATCCGGAGTAATTTAGGATTCCTCACTGCCCGGCCAAATACCTCGCTCTGTTTGTGCGGAACTTTTATCCGCTGTACGCGTGGAGAGACTGCCGAGTGGTCTTGTTCCAGATCGAATTTCGTGTCCGATTTCTGATGGCTTTTCGACTGTTCCACCAACTCGTTTGTTACCCGCTGGAATTCGGCAACCTCCCCTTTTTCAAATAATTCATTGACTACAACGAAACCCTGCTGTTCATAATCGTCTTTCAGGACATCCAGATTAGTTATTTGCATTTTACTGTGTTCCCAGTTGAGATTGATTCGTACATTGCTTTCAGGACTTGAACAGTTTTTGATCCTACGACATGGTCTCCGCAGTTGCGGGCATGCCCCCCCCGACACAGAGTGATGAAACGGTTGACAGATTCCTGAGTGGAGTAAGAACCGTATCCCTCACCAAGTTCCATATTTTCAATCGCATCGTTTTCATCGAAACGGCGGATTTGCAAACGCTCGCGGCCTTCCTCCACATCGAGTAACAACATACCTTCACTTCCGTAAACTTTGAGATCCAACTGCGGTGGACAGTGTTTAGGCAATCCAGCGGCACCTGAAATAGTTCCAGTAGCCTCTTGGGTGAAGCGCAGGACACCAGCATCGAAATAATCCGCACCGGTTGGAGATATGCCTGCTACCGCATGGACTGCTATGGGTTCAAGTCCTGTCACGAAAAACAAAGCAGCCAAAGCATGAGTCATTTGCCCCCATCCATAGCCGCCCGCCTGTTTTGGATCAGACCAAGTTGAGGCCGCCGGTCTATACATATGGTTCTTAGTCTCCAACATTGGCTCACCACCGAATAAATCCATCAATGCTGAAGACATATGTAAAATAATGTGCTTGATCTTGCCGATCTGACCATTTCGAATATGATCCGCCGCTAGTTCCATGTAGCGGGTATGGTTCAAACCATAAGGAGTCATTAAAATCTTTCCGCTTTGTTCCACCATTTTGCTCAAATCACAGGCCTCTTGAGTTTCGGTTGTCATAGGCTTTTCCACCAAAACATGACACCCGTTCTCCAGCGCAGTTTTCGCATGTTCAAAGTGGTATGTGTGCGGTGATGACACTATCACACCATCTGGATTCTGGGAATATACCTCATGGTGATTTTCAGTAACATGAGGAATATTGAAACGGTTCTTGATGTGGTTAAGTTCTTCAACTCCTAGCCTTACAGCAGAAACCAGTTCAGCATTGGGGTTTTGCAAAACATGCGGGATGTGGAATTCGCAGGCCCACCATCCGGCACCGACAACGGCAATTCGTGCAGTTTCTTCCATTTTAGCGATTTTGTTGATATCTGTTATTGTTCATTACCCACATGTATCTCTTTGATTGGCACAAAAATTTACCTCCTGCAGCCCTCATATCATGTGTTATAAATAATTTAAATATGTCCTCCCTCACAGGAGAACCTGCTCATTTTTACCGAATACCTTGAAAAGAACAACTATCGGTAAAAGCGTAAAAGCTATTAGGGCGGTATCAACGACAGAAGCATCCCCGAAATTCCACATTGGCACACCTCCTTTAATTGCTTGAAAATAATTTAATTTGATATATTATGCATGATATATTATTTTTGAATAAAGTAAAGTGCAACATTATTTTTTTAAAAATGGATATATTGGCTGAAACTTTTATGGTTTGTCCATATTTTCGAAAAACTGAGCATGGAATCACTGTCACTTGAAATTGAAACTCCCCATCGATCTCTGGCAAATATTGCAGCAGATTCTATCAGAGTTAGTATTATCCGCAAGGAACTGAAGATGGGTCAACCACTGACAGAAGCAGCATTGTCACAGGCACTTGAAATTAGTAAAACTCCTGTACGTGAGGCACTGTCACTGTTGAAGTCTGAAGGGTTGGTCGTATCGGAAACGCACAAAGGATACAAGGTGTTTACAATGGGCCAACAGGAGCTCGTACAGTTTTGCGAACTACGTTTTGCCTTGGAGTCTCAAGCATTGCGTTATGGAGTTCTACGTGACCATTCTGAACTGACTCGTAAACTTGAATATATACTGGAAAGTATGGCAGATAGCCTTGGAGAATTGGAACGGGAGAAATACCTTTCTTTAGACACCAAGTTCCATCGGGCATTTTTCGAGTCGTGTGGTAACCGCTTCCTGAGCAAACATTATGACAGTATCAGTTCCATTATAGAGGCTATGCGTCATTACATTTCAAATACAGGACAAGCCACACAAACTTCTATGAAGGGACATCAATTACTGGTGGAGAAAATAGCAAATGGAAATTCTGAGGAGGCAGTCAGTTTGTTGGAAGAACACATCGTTAACTGGTCACGACGTGCCAGTTTGGAATCTTCACATTGTTAGACTTCATTGTTCTTCGAATCTACAAACTAACACTCGAAACCAAAGAGTTCAAACGGATAATTGATACAATTACTAGAAAAGTAAACGATTAATTGGCAGTACTTTAAGTAGCCTCCAAGTCAAAGACAATTTCTCTTTTGAATTAAGGTTTGTTTTGTTTGTCTTACATTTCTTTAGATTTCCTGTATGGCAAGTATTTTATGCCATTTGCGGGCGCATTGGCCTGCCGTAAGAAAAACTGCCTCTTTGGATTTCAGCCAGTCTATAAGCAGTTCAACCTGCTTCAGGCAATATTTACCGCAGCCTTTGACCAGGAACGGGTCCGGCAATACTCCGCCTTCACCAAAATGTATCACGCCCTCCGGCATTTCCCAAAATTCCCAGGGATGAAAATAAAAACATAAGACAATCGGCTTTTGGCTTTGATCATTCTTTTCCA